>CAYGTM010000055.1:0-9788 GCA_964352795.1 uncultured Phycisphaera sp. | reverse complement strand
AGGCTTGCGAGGTCGAGGCGCGGGGTGTTGCCCGGCGCCATCTTCAACGCCGCCAACGAGGCCGCAGTCGAGGCCTTCCTCAAAAGCCACATCCCCTTCGGCCGCATCGGCGAACTTACCCAGGACGCCTGCGAGCACCTCGAAGTCACCCCCCTGCGCACCCTCGAAGACGCCACCGAAGCCGACAAGGTTGCCCGCAAGTACGTCCAAGCGCGCATTGTGGCGGCGGTCGCCAGATAAGTCCGCAACCCACGCCCGCCAAACCCGTATCCTCGGGTATGGCATACCACCACCCGACCCATCGCGGCGGCATCCTCAAGAACCTCCTGATCGCCCTGGCGATCATCATCGCCCTCGTGGCCGTGCTCGTGGGCGTCGAGCTCTATCTCTCGCTCACCGCCACGCCCACCATCAGCAACAACTACTCCCAACAGATCCACGACCGATCCCTCGAACGCCAACGCGCCCTGCTCGGCGACGGGCTCAACCAATACCCACGACTCGAGGAACACATGAAAGAGGTCTACAAGGCCAGCGACTGGCTCAAGGAGCAGTCCGACGCCCTGCCGCGCGACTATGACAACCCATGGACGTTGATCGACTTCAGCCTCCTCCTCGGTGTCTCGGAAGACCCCTACCGCCAAGACAACGACAACATCGAGCACTATTACGAACAGGCAAAACAGCGCGCCCTCGACGCCCTGGACCACTGGCGCGACATCGGCATCTTCGATCGCGCGGCCGACATCGCCACGCTCGAACGCATCGCCATCCCGCCCGAAAATGGGCCAATCCTGCACACCCTTCTGCCCTACCTGGGCGCCTCGCGCCTGCTCGCCCGGGCCCAAGCCGCACGCATGCGCGTGGCCGCCGAAGCGGGCGACTATGCACAAGTCCTTACCGCCTTCGAGGAAAACCTTGCCCTGGGCCGCCTGACCGCCGACCAGGGCCCCTTCATCTGCTGGTTGGTCGCCGTCGCGGTCGACGCCCTGACGCTCAACGAGCTGGCCAACAGCCTCTTGCTCCATCCGCCGGCCGACGAGCAATGGCTCATCGCCGCCGACGCCGCCATCGAGCGCGAGCAGTTCGTGCTGTATCCCCCGCTCGAGCACGTCATGGAGTACCAACGCCTGACCACCGCCGACATCATCCAACGCTCCTACACCACCTCGGGCCGGTTCATCCCGCTGGACTACGCCCGGCTCATGGGATCCGACTACGTGGACAGCGCCCCGGCCGTGCTCCTCCCGTTTGGCGATACGAAGTTCTCGAACCTCAGCGGCCGCCTTTTCCTGGACCGCGACGCGACGGACGCCTGGTTCGATCGGGCCCACGAGCTGGCCACCATCGCCGCCAATGCGACCGGCCTCGGCGCCATCGAGGCCGACCGGACGGCCAAGGATTTCATCGAGGACCACGCGTTCTTCAACATCATCGCCGCCGATGGCTTCGAGGTGTACCGCATGGTCCAGACCGAGCGCACCCGCCTCCTCAGCGCTGCGGGCACCCGCGTGCTGCTGGCAATCGAACGCTACCGCCTCAAGTACGGCACGATCCCGCAATCCCTCGACGATCTGGGCGAGTTGCTACCCGAATCCCTGCGTACCGATCCGTTCACCGAACAACCCTGGGACTACGCACCCACGCCCCTCACCACCGACTATCGCGGCAATCCTCTAGATTCCAACCAACGCCCGTGGCCCTACACCCTCCGCAGCCGCCCCCTACCGGGCGCGCCCACCCCAGCACGGCCTCTCTCCAATGATCCCTATCAAGGGATTCTGATCACGACGCCGGTGGAGGTTCCGGATTTCGATGAATAGTCGCGCTCACACCATCCTCGCCCTGGTTTGCCTGAACCTCACGGTCGCCGCCTGCGGCGGGGGGCAATCGCAGCCAGTGACCAAAATCGACTACGCACAACGGCTGCACGACGAATCACTGGCAGCTCAGCGAGAACTGATGGGTGACAAGCCCAATCAGTGGACCGAGTTCGAGGCATTGATGACCGAGTTGCAAGCCTTCACCGACGAGGCGAAGAAGGCCGATCGTGAGGCCTGGGACCGTGAAGAGGATGACAACACATGGGCTGGCATGGGCATCATGACCATCACGACCATCCCCAATCGCGGCACGCCCGCGCCACACGCCGCGGAGCGAGATCGGGTGCTTGCCATTTTTATGGACTTCCAGGCCCGCGGCATCTTTGAGCTGACGGCCAGAGCGCCCACGCTCACCGTGACCATGCCGCCCGCGGAGGACATCACCTTCACGATTGGCCAAGCCAGGTTTGTCGGCGTGCCAACAAGCGTGATGAGGTTCCAGTCGGCCCGGATGCACCTGGCCGGCGACAACGACGCCCAGCGTATTGCGATCCTCCACGAGGTGCTCGCCCTCGGTCGCAATCTGTCGTGGCAAGGTTCCATCTTCGATTGGATCCTCGGGCAACTCCACGCGATCATCGGATCGAAGGATTTCCTGCGATCCCAACTCCTGCACCCCACCGCCAGCGATGCCGTCCTGGCTCGCGCCGATGCCCTGATCGAACTCGAGGCGATGCATCGCACGGCCACCATCGAATACGCTATCCGGACCGTCGATATGAGCATCAAGGATGTGATCCAGGACACCTACTTCAATCGTGGCCAGCTCGACCTGGAAGCCTATGAAAATCATGTCCCTACGGGCCTCTTTGGGGCTCTTGCGCCCGAAGAGCCATACGAGGAGCGGGGCGCGGTCGAGGCGTGGTTTGACACCCTCCACCAACTCTTTCTCGAAGCCGCCATAGCGACCGGTCCCGAGGTGCTGCGGGCCCATGACAGCGTCGTGGCCCACCGCGAAACGGCGACCGTGCATTCCCCACTGGCCAAGAACATTGCGATACCCCCATCGATGCTGTTCGAGCAGCAACGCTTCGACATCCACATGGCTGGTGCTCGCGTGATCCTGGCCATCGAGCGGTACCGGTTACGCCACGACGGGACTCCACCTGAAACCATCGACGATCTCGGCGATCTCTTGCCGAAGGACCTACGCACCGATCCACTCACGGGCACGCCTTGGATGTACGAACCAACGGCCACAACGATTGCCGAGAACGGCGACACTCTGCTCGAAGGTGCCGTCGCGTGGCCGTACACCCTTCGCAGCGCGCCGTTGCCCGGCGTCGAGCCCTCCACGCGCTGGGACGAGAACCCCAAGGGCGGCGTCCTCATCACCGTGCCCATCCAGGGGCCGAGGTATGATGAGGCCGACGAAGGGAACTGACCATGCGAGTCTGTTTGGCCATTCTGGTTCTCGCCTCGTTCACATTCGCAAAAGATTTACCGCCGTCTGGCGAGGAAGCCTTCGCCGCTTTTTCGCGCGCGCGGGCGGTGGTGTTCGGTGAAGCCCCGGACAATGCCGTGTTGCCCGAAGTCTGGGGCGTGGCCGTCACGCTGCGGCAGGGCAGCCGCCGGTTCATCGCCGACTCGTTGGCGTTTGATCGGCCGCGTTCGGGCTTGGTCGACGCCGTGGCGCGCGAGGTCGAGCGGCCATCGGACGGCGACGCGCGGCTGACGGTGGAACTAGCAGGCCGGCCCTCGGCCATCGACGGCGTGCGCGGGCTGGCGGATGTCGCATTATCGATCCGGCCTGGGCTCGACGCCGTGGCCGTGCGCGCGGGCGACGCGACGGCGGTGGTCTTTCCCGACGCCGGGCTTGCCGGCGCGATGCTGCCAACGGACATGATCGTGGCCGTGCTGCGCGAAGCGCTGCAAAACCAACTTCCCCCCGGCGTGGCGAACGAGCCCGGCGCCTGGGCGCGATACGCCGATGCGGCCGTGCGTGATGGCGAGGCCATCGTCTATCGTGCGCCCGTCACCGTCCTTGCGCAACCTATGGACGCGCCGGCCCCGGTGCTGATCCATCGCGGTGGGCGCGTCGTGGGCATGAATGAGTTGACGCCCGACGCGCTGGTGGCGTGGGCGGGCGACATGGCCGAGCATCTCAATCGCCGACGGCACGAGGGGCTCGAACCCTACGGCCTGCGCGGCACGCTCGACGCGCTGAGCGGCGAGCCGATGTCACCGGTGGACGAGCCGTTCGACCAGGCCCTGGTCGCCCACGCCTTGATGCGCTATGGCACGTCGAGCTGGGCTCCTGCGGACAAGGCCGACCGGGCCCGCACGGTTGGGCTGGTGCTGCTGCGGCAGCTCGCGTTCGTCACGCCGGTGCGCATCGGCGCGATGGCCGATCTGGGCGACGAGGCACCGCTCGAGCCCGAACCGTGGGGCGATGTCGCGTCGGCGGCGATGGTGCTCATCTCGATGGAGCCGCTCGAAGCCGAGGCGTTCGACGCCTATCCCGAGCTGCACGCGATGCGTGATCGCTGCGCCGCCGTCGTGCGCGCAGCCGTGGGCTTGTCGATCACCGGGGCAGCCGTGTTCGATCCCGATGTGCCCGTGAGCGCGCACGCGCTTGTCGCGCGCGCCACGGTGTCGCTGGGCGCTTCGGACATCGCCGGGTCGGAAGACACCCAGATCGGCCGGGCGGCGGCGCGGGCCGTCGTCACGCGCGTCGAGCCCGAACTGTTGGTGTCGCAGATGCCCTGGGTGCTGGCCGCGCTCGACGTTTCACAACCGCCCACCGGGGCCGACGCGTTGCGGCGCATGAGGGACATGGTGTGGGCGCACCAGTTGGAAGGCCCGGCGGTCGAGGGTGACAACCGCGATCTGGCCGGGGGCATCGTGTTCACGCGGGGTGGTGCCCCCTTGCCGACATGGCAGACCGCGCGCGCGGCGGCGGCGATGGGCCCCATGCTGCTCGACCCACGCCTGACACCACCCGAAACGCGGGCCGGCGAGTTCCTGAAACTGCTCCGGACGCTGCGGTTTCTCCGGCAACTGACGGTCGATGACAGCCTGGGGCACTTGCTGGCCGACACGGCGATGTCTGGCGGCGGGGTGCGGGCGGCGCCGTGGGACCAGCGGCAACCGTCTGTGGCCACGAGCCTGACGCTGATGGCCTTGTGCGACGCGCTGGATGCCGCGTATTTGCCGCAGTGATGGGCCCGGTGAATCGGCCACTTCGGGGCGGGAACGCCCTACAATACAGCGTCGCCGCGACACCATATTGCACGGTGTCTGTCTGGTGTTTTTCCGCTGGTTCCGGAGGGTTGCCGCTTGGCCGACGCGCACGATGAGGCTGGGATTCCCGAGAACGGTGACGCTGCCCAGAGCCCTATGAGTAACCCCGTCACTGGTGCTGGGCGCATCGTCGATCTCGAGATCGATCGCGAGCTCCAGGAAAGCTACCTGACGTACGCGATGAGCACGATCATGGACCGGGCGTTGCCCGATGTTCGTGATGGGCTCAAGCCAAGCCAGCGGCGCATTCTTGTGGCCATGAACGACAACAACCTGCGACCCGGGCGCAAGCACCTCAAGTGCGCCAAGATCTGCGGCGACACCAGCGGCAACTACCACCCGCACGGCGAGAGCGTGATCTATCCCACGCTCGTGGGCCTGGCCCAGAAGTGGCGCATGCGTGTGCCGTTGATCGACCCGCAGGGCAACTTCGGCTCCATCGAGGGCGACCCACCGGCGGCCATGCGATACACCGAGGCGCGGATGCACCACGCCGCGGTCGACATGCTCCAGGACATGGACCTGGGCACCGTCGACATGCAGGCCAACTACGACGAGCGGCTGATGGAGCCCAAAGTGCTGCCTGGCCGCTTCCCCAACCTGCTCATCAACGGCAGCCTGGGCATCGCGGTGGGCATGGCGACGAGCATGCCGCCGCATAATCCGACGGAAATCCTCGACGCCATCATGCGCGTGGTGGAGAAGCCCGAGATCGACCTGATCGAACTGATGCAGGACGAACTCGACGAGGCGGGGCAGGTCGTTCGCCTGGGCGTGAAGGGCCCCGACTTCCCGACGGGCGGTGTGATTGTCGGCCGGCGCGGCATCGGCGAGGCGTACGCCCATGGGCGCGGCAAGGTATACCTGCGCGGCGTGTGCCACGTCGAGGAACTCAACAAAGACCGCCAGCAACTGGTGATCGACGAGATCCCCTACAACCTCAGCCAGCGGAACCTGGTCGAGAAGATCGTCGAAGCCGTGCAGGACGAGCGGATCAAGGACATCAGCGACATCCGCAACGAGTCGGGACGGCAGGCGATGACGCGCGTGGTGATCGAGCTCAAGCGCGGGGCCGACCCGGCGGTGGTCGAGAACCAGCTCTACCAGTTCACGCCGTTGCAGCAGACCTTCAGCATCATCAATATCGCGCTGGTTGGCCGTCGGCCAGTCACGCTGGGCTTGAAGGAACTGATCGAGCACTACATCGACCACCGTGTGGAGGTCATCCGCCGGCGCACCGAGCACCTGCTGCGCGAGGCGCGGCGCAAGGCCCACCTGCTCGAGGGCCAGATTTACGCCGTCGTGGACATCGACGAGGTGATCCGCATCATCCGTGGCAGTTCGACGCGCGAGGAGGCCATCCAGAAGCTCATGGAACGGCGGTATCGCATCCCGGCCGACCATCCGGCCGCCAAGCAGATTCCCCAGCGGTTGATGGACCATGTGGCCAGATTCGAGCATCTCGGAGGCGTCTCGCTGACGCGCCATCAGGCCGAGCAGATCGGCTCGATGCGGCTGATCCAGCTCGTCGGGCTCGAAATCGAGCGGTTGGTGGACGAATACACCAAGCTGGCCGCCGAGATCGCGGACTACGAGGACATCCTGGCCAGCCGGCCGCGTGTCTTGCAGATCATCCGTGACGATTGCGAGGCAATGAAGGCGCGCTACGGCAACGACCGCCGAACGGCCATCGAAGACGCGGTGGGCGAGATTGACATGGAGTCGCTCATCCGCGAGCACGACGTGGTGGTGACCATCAGCCGCACGGGCTACGCCAAGCGCGTGCCGGCCGAGACGTATCGCGCCCAGGCGCGCGGGGGCAAGGGCATCCGCGCGGGCGGCAGCAAGGACGAGGACTTCGTCCAGCACCTGTTCGTTGCCAGCACGCACGACCACCTGCTGTGCTTCACCAACACGGGCCGCGTCTTCAAGATGAAGGTGTACGAACTGCCCGAGATGGCGCGAACGGCCAAGGGTCGGGCCATTGTGAACCTGCTTGACCTCAAAGAGGGCGAGAAGGTCTGGGCCTTCCTGACCGTGAAGGACCTGGAGGCCAAGAGCCAGTTCCTGACCTTCGCCACGCGGGGCGGCATCGTGAAGCGCACGCCGTTGAAGGCGTACCAGAACGTCAACCGTTCGGGGCTCATCGCGGTGGGCCTCAAAGACGGCGATGAGCTGTTCGATGTCGCGCTCACCAGCGGAAGCGACGACCTGCTGCTGGTCACCAGCACCGGCATGGCCATCCGCTTTCCCGAGCACAACGCACGCAGCATGGGCCGCTCGGCGGCGGGCGTGAAGGGCATCGAACTGGCCGACGACGCCCGCATCATCGGCCTGGTGACCATCCCGATGGTGTGGGTGGAGGCCGACGACGGCAACGAAGAAAACGACGAGGGCGAACGCGGCTATTGGAAGACCGCGCCGCAGGCCGAGGGCCTGAATCTGCTCACCGTCACCGAGACCGGCTACGGCAAACGCACTCCGGTGGATGAGTACCGCGTGCAGCCCGAGGTCGGGTACGCCCGAAGCCAGAGCCGCGGCGGGAAGGGGCGGCGCGACATCTCGACCGGCGGGCGCAACGGCTTGTCCGTGGCCGCCGTGGGGCTCAGCGCGGGCGACGAGATCATGGTGATCTCGCGCAGCGGGCAGCTGGTCCGCATGGCCGGCGACACCATCCGCGAGGTGGGGCGCGGGTCAAAGGGCGTTCGGGTGGTCAAGCTGAGCGAGGGCGACGAGGTCATGGCCGTCGCGCCGGTGGCCGAGGGCGACGCGGACGAGAATGGTGACGAGGCCTCGTCGTGACGACGAACTGGGACGAGGACATCGTGCTGGCCGACCTGGCGGACGAGCCCGCGCTGAGCGATGAACTCGGCACGATCCTCGACCGGCTGGAAGCACTGGGCGAGCCCGAGCGACTGCCACATGTGGTGCTCGACTTCTCGGGCGTGACCTACCTCAACAGCTCGAACATCGCCCAGCTCCTGCACCTGCGGCAGACGCTCGAGCCTCCGGGGCGGCACCTTCGATTGGTGGGCGTGACGGGCGACGTGCTGGCGGTGATGCGCACGACCGGGCTCGACCGCGTACTGAGTTTTTCGCCCGACAAGCTGACGGCGTTGGCGAGCGTGCAGATCGACCAGACGCCCGACGTTTCATAGAAAGTGTGGCCGCCTCGAGAGGGAGGGATCGGTCGTGAAGAAACTCCTGAAAATCGCAGCGATCGTGCTCTTGCCGGTCGTGGGCCTGATGGTGCTGGCCGTCGTGCTGGCGTGGGTGTACGTTGATCGGCTGGCCGAGCGAGGCGTGGAACGCGGCGCGACGTACGCGCTGGATGTGCCCACGGCCCTCGCGTCGGCCGACATCGGCCTCCTGTCGGGCAACGTGTCGCTATCGGGCCTGGACGTGAGCAACCCCGAGGGCTTCGAAGCACCGCACTTCTTGCGGCTGAATGAAGCCCGCGTCGGCGTCTCGCTGGGTTCGCTCATGAGCAACACCGTCGAGGTGCCAAGCCTGGTGCTCGAAGGCATCGACGTGCGCCTCGAACGCACGGTGGACAGTGCGAACTACCGCGTCATCATGGACAACCTGTCGCGGTTCGAGAGCGGCAGCAAGAGCGAGCCCGAGCCGGGTGGCAAGAAGTTCGTGATCCGCACCATCGAGATCCGCAACGTGACGATCCATGCCGACGTGGTGCCGGTGGGTGGCGCACTGGGCGAGTTTGCCAAAACGAAAGTGACCGTGCCCGAGGTGGTGCTGCGCGACGTGGGGTCGGCCGGCAAGCCCATGTCGATGGCCGAGATCGCCGCGGTTGTGCTCAAGGCCATCCTCGCGTCGGCGGTCGAGGTGGGCGGCGGCGTGCTGCCCGAGGACGTGCTGGGCGATATCCGTGGTCGCCTCGCCTCGTTGCTCGGCCTGGAAGACATGGGCGTGGGCGGCCTCGAGGGCTTGGGTGAGCAAGCGGCGGAACTGCTGGGCATTCCCGTCGACGAAACCATCAATGAAGTAACTGGCACCGTCGAGGGCGCGATCGAAGACGCCGGCGAGCAGGCCCAGGAAGCCGTGGACGAGGCCAAAAAGAAACTCGAGGAAGAAACCCGCAAGGCCCGCGAACGGCTGGGTGGGCTGCTGCCCGGCCAGAAGAAGAAGGAAGAGCCCAAGTAGCACGAGCCCAAGGACACGGGCTGGTGACGACCCACCCTTCGGAAGCTCCCGACGGCCACAACGCACGATCGCCCACCCGGTTCGTATGAGTTGGCAAGCCTCTCTCGTTCGGCGGATTCGCGCGGATGGCTCGGGAACGAGTCCGCCCCGATTACACGCGACGGGCCGTATCCAGGAGAACCCGAGCGCACCCGGCACTGCCATCGCGACGTGAGAGGGCTTTGAGAGCACGGGCCATCTCATCTCGCCGCGAGGCCGAACCCATCAGTTCGCGCAGCATCGGGGCCACGGCTTGCAGATTTGCCTCGGAGGTGATGCGATCTTGGAGCACAATCGCGCCGCCCGCATCGACAAGGGGTCGGGCGTTGACGGCCTGGTGCTGGTCTCGGTGGTAGGGGTAGGGCAGGAAGATTGACGGCACGCCGTTCACATGGGCCTCGGCCACGCTGCTGGCCCCGGCCCGGCAGAGGGCCAGGTCGGCCGCGCCCCCCGCGGGGCCCG
>CAYGTM010000054.1:6837-9793 GCA_964352795.1 uncultured Phycisphaera sp. | reverse complement strand
GATCTACACTGCCCCGTGAGCACGACGACTGCCAGCCGAGCGACCCAACTTACCAACTGGATCGGCGGCAAGCGAACGCCCGCCATCGGCGGCGGCACGATTCCCAACATCGACCCTGCAACTGGCAACACTATCGGCACCATCCCGGCTTCGGGGAAGGCCGACGTGGACGCGGCGGTGCAGGCGGCCACGGGCGCGTTCGAGGCGTGGGCCGGGCTGAGCGGCGAGGATCGCTGCGATGCGCTCATGAAACTCGCCGACGCGGTGGAAGCCGATCTCGAAGCTTTCGCGCACGCCGAGAGCCTGGACAGCGGCAAGCCGATCTCGGTGGCCAGGTCGATCGACATCCCAAGGGCCGTACGGAATCTGCGGTTCTTCGCGGCGGCGGCCGCGCAGTTCGCCAGCGAGAGCCACGACGTGCCCGGGCAGATGCTCGGCTACACGCTGCGGCGGCCAAAGGGCGTGATCGGCGCCATCAGCCCGTGGAACCTGCCGTTGTATTTGCTGACCTGGAAGATCGCGCCCGCACTGGCGGCGGGATGCACGGTGGTCGCCAAGCCGAGTGAACTCACGCCGACCACCGCGTCGATGCTCGGCGAGCGCGCGGCCAAAGTGCTGCCGCCGGATGTGTTGAACATCGTGCATGGATACGGCGAGCCGGCGGGGGCGAGCATCGTGCAGCATCCGGGCATCGCCGCGGTGACGTTCACGGGCTCGACGAAGGTCGGCCGGTGGATCGGTGCGCAATGCGGCGAATCGCTCAAGCCCTGCTCGCTGGAACTCGGCGGCAAGAACCCGTTCATCGTGTTCGACGACGCGAATATTGAGAAGGCCAGCGAGACGGCCGTCCGCGCTGCCTTCAGCAACCAGGGCCAGATATGCCTCTGCGGCTCGCGCGTGCTGGCGCAGGGGGGCGTGTACGACCGTGTCGTCGCGCGATTGGTCGAGGGCGCGAGGTCACTGACACCCGGCGACCCACTGGACGACGCGACCCGATTCGGTTCGCTCGTGAGCCATGATCATCGAGAGAAGGTCGCGGGCTATGTTGAACGAGCGGTAGGGGAAGGCGCACGCATCCTGGCTGGCGGCGCGAGGCCCGACAGCCTGCCCGATCGCGTGAAGAACGGCGCGTACTACCTGCCCACCGTTCTTGAAAACGCAAAGCAGGACTGCGCCATCATCCAGGAAGAAGTCTTCGGCCCCGTCTGCACCGTGCAGAGATTCGAGACCGAGGCCGAGGCGATCGAACTCGCCAACGGCACGCCCTACGGCCTGGCCGCCAGCGTGTGGACGCAGAACCTCGCCCGCGCCCATCGCGCGAGCGCCGCGCTTGAGGCCGGCATCGTCTGGGTCAACTGCTGGATGCTCCGCGACCTGCGCACGCCCTTCGGCGGGGTCAAGCAGAGCGGCGTGGGGCGCGAAGGCGGCTGGGAGGCCATGCGTTTCTTTACCGAGCCCAAGAGCGTGACCATCAACACGGGTGAGTAAGTGATGTCCGATTCCATTTCGACCGATGCCGCCCCGAAGCCCGTGGGTGCCTATCCGCACGCCCGCCGCGTTGGCGATCTCCTGTTCTGCTCGGGCGTCGGCCCGCGAACGCCGGGCGACAGCACCGTGCCAGGCGTGATGCTCAACGACGCCGGCGAGCTGATCGACTATGACTTCGAGGCCCAGTGCCGGGCGTGCTTTGCGAATGTTCGCACTGTGATCGAGGCCGGTGGTGCCCGGTTCGAGGACATCGTCGACGTGCAGGTGTACCTCACCGACATCCAGCGCGATTTCGCCACATTCAACGCCCTTTGGAAGGATTTTTTTGCCGGCGAAGGCAAACCAAACCCATGCCGAACAACCATCGAGGTTTCCCGCCTGCCCCAGGGCGGGAATGCCCCGATCGCCGTCGAGTTGAAGGTCGTCGCCAGATTCCGGGTGCCGTAGGATGTGATGGATTTCGTTTTCGGTGTCAGGAAGGGGCATCTCGGCCGACCAAAGTCACGAACATGCCCGGTTCGAGATAAGAATTGCAGTATGAGGAGGAGTTAGCCATGCCCAGCCGCCAGTGTCGAACTGTCGCGAGCCTACTCGCGTTCGCCGCCCTTTCCACCGGCGCGCACGCCCAGTCCATCGCCGTCTATCGCGTGACCTTTGACGCGGAATGGTCGGCGGCCACGCACCCCACCGACTTTCCGAGCAATCCGCACTTCTCGCCGCTGGTGGGCGCGACCCATAATGACTCGGTGACCCTGTGGCAGCCCGGCGGGCTGGCCAGCCCGGGCATCGAATCGATGGCCGAACTCGGCCGGACGACCTTGCTCATGGGCGAAATCGACGCGATGGAGGATCAGGGCTCTATTGGATCATTCCTGCTTGGCGGACCCATCGCCTTGTCGCCCGGCAGCAGGGTGCTGACCTTCGAGACCTCCAGCGAGTTCCCGCTGCTCTCCCTGGTGAGCATGATCGCCCCGAGCCCCGATTGGTTCGTGGGCACCCAGAGCCTGCCGCTGCGAGATGGCGGTGCGTGGTCGGAGCGCATCGAGTTCGAGCTCTGGCCCTACGACGCCGGCACCGATTCGGGCGTGAGCTTCGAGTCTCCCAACCTTGACACCAATCCCCAAGTGCCCATCGCCACTATCTCGGGCGAGTTCCCCTTCACGGGGCTGCCGCGCATCGGCACATACACGATCGAGTTGCTGAGCGTCAGTTGCTCGGCGGACATGGACGGTGATGGCAGCCTGACCATCTTCGACTTCCTCGAGTTCCAGAACCGCTTCGACGCCGGCGACCCCGTGGCGGACTTCGACGGCGACGGCAGCCTGACCATCTTCGATTTCCTCGCGTTCCAGAACGCCTTCGACGCGGGCTGCTGAACGCAACGGGCGGCCGGCCCGGGGGTAGCGCGTCTACCCTCGGCCATGCCTGCCGCCACCAGCCACACCACCCTCGCGCTCGACACCACACG
>CAYGTM010000054.1:0-6827 GCA_964352795.1 uncultured Phycisphaera sp. | reverse complement strand
AACGCTGGGTGAGCACGACCGCCGCCCGGGCGGCGGTCGTGCTCACCCAGCGTTTGGAAAGAAGCCGGGGCACCGGCTGGGAGCGGTGGCGGTTGCTGGCCGAAGGGACGATGCGTGCGGAGCACGTCAAGGCCGTCAAGGCGATCGCCGGCAAGTACGAAGGCACGCTCGACAACGTCGTGGTCCTTGGCATCGGCGGCAGCGCATTAGGCAATATCGCGCTCCAGAGCGCGCTCAACCCGCTGACGCACAATCTTACAAAGGATCGCACGCACCCCCGCCTGTTCGTGCTCGACAACGCCGACCCGATGCCCTTCCACCAGACGCTGGCGTTCATCACTAATGAAGATCCGAAGTTCGATCGCACGCTGTTCGTCGTCATCAGCAAGAGCGGCGAGACGGCCGAGACCGCGGCGCAGTTCCTCATCGTGCGCGACATGCTCCAGAAGGCTCGGGGAGACGGTCATAGCGACCGGCTCATCGCCGTCACCGACCCCGAGAAGGGCACCATGCGCCGCCTGTGCGACGCGGCGGGCTACGAGACGCTGCCCGTGCCCGAAGGCGTGGGCGGCCGCTTCAGTGCGCTCAGCCCGGTGGGTTTGATCTCGTGCGCCCTCTGTGGCATCGACATCGACGCATTGCTCGACGGTGCCGCCGCGATGGAGCAATCATGCAGGAATGAAGACCTGCACGCCAACCCCGCCGCCATGCTGGCTACCGTGCTGGTCGAGCTCGGCCAGCGCCAGGGCAAGACCATCCATGTGATGATGCCCTACGCCAACCAGCTCTACCTCATGGCCGACTGGTGGCGGCAGCTCTGGGCCGAGAGTCTTGGGAAGGTCGTCGCCGGTGGGTTGCACGCCGGCTTCACGCCCGTGAAGGCCCTGGGCGCGACCGATCAGCACAGCCAGGTGCAGCTCTATCGCGAGGGGCCCAACGACAAGGCGATCATCTTCCTGGAAGTCGAACAGTTCGCCACCGACGTGGCCATCCCCGCCGGCCTGGGCGAGGACGCGCTGGCGTACCTTGAGGGCTCGAGCCTCGCCACGCTCCTGAGCGCCGAGAAGAAGGCCACCGAGTTCGCCCTCACCGAGAGCCATCGCCCCAACCTGACCATCAAGTTCCCGCAGGTTACCCCCCACACCGTCGGCCAGTTCGTGATGCTCTGGCAGGTGGCGACCGCGTATGCGGGGCTCATGCTGGGCGTGGACGCCTACGACCAGCCGGCCGTCGAGCTGGGCAAGAAGGCGACGTTCGCGTTGATGGGCAAGCCGGGGTTCGAGGAACTCGCCGAGCGATTGCGGTCATAACCTCCTTTCATGACACAGCACACCCTCCACACCCTGGCCAACCTGCCCACCGATCAACCCATGCCCCTGATCGACCGCCGCCGCATCATGGGCGAGCGGATGATGATCAGCGAGGTGGTGCTGCACCCGGGCTTCGAGGTGGCCAGCCACAGCCACGAGAACGAGCAGATGGTGGTGATGCTCGAAGGCCGGGCCGAGTTCACTATTGGAGGAAAGAGTGGCGGCGATGGCGAGAAGGTCATCGTCTCGGCCGGGCAGGTACTCGAACTGCCGCCCAACCTGCCCCACGCCTGCGTCGCCCTAGAGCGGTGCCGCATCCTCGACCTGTTCAGCCCGGTGAGCGAGAAGACGGGCGTGGACGCGGGTTCGTGAGGAGATAGGGGCATCCCGCTCGTTCGGCGGACCCGCGACGATCGCGCATCCCTATCGTGGACCATGCCCAACCTCACCAACACCCTTGCCCGCCCTCTGGCCCTGCTGCTGACGCTCGTCGTCGCCGCCCCGACCATCGCGCAGGGCGACGACACCGCGTTCGACCCAAGCCAGAAGCTCTCCGAAGACCCCCGCCTCGTCCGTGGCACGCTCGACAACGGCCTGGACTACATCATCGTGCCGAATGCCGAGCCGCCCGGCCGCGTCGAGTTGTGGCTGCACGTCCACTCGGGCTCGCTGAATGAGGAGGACAATCAGCGCGGGCTGGCCCACTTCCTCGAGCACCTGGCCTTCGCCGGCAGCGCGAACTTCCCCCCCGGCACGGTGCGTCCGTTCTTCGAGAACCTGGGCCTGAGTTTCGGCCGCCACCAGAACGCCGTCACCGGCTTCGACCGCACGGGCTACACCATCAGCCTGCCCAACACCGAGCCCAAGACGATCGAGGCCGGGCTGCTGTTCCTGAGCGACGTGGCGGGCAACCTGCTGCTGCCCGAGAGCGGCATCGAGCAGGAGCGGGCCATCATCCTCGAAGAACGCCGCGCTTCGCTCTCTCCCCAGCAGCGCGTGCTGTACGAGCTCATCGAACGCATCGCCCCCGAGAGCCAGTTCGGCCAGCGCATCCCCATCGGCACCGAAGAAGTCCTCACGACGGCGGGCCTGGACCCCATCAAGGCCTACTACGACAAGTGGTACGTGCCCAGCAACATGACCCTGCTCATCGTCGGCGATATCACGCCCGATGGCGTCCTGCCCACCATCACCAGGCTCTTTGATGAGGGTGATGATGGCGGCGAGCCTGTACCCGTGCCCACGCCCCGCGAGGTGGGCGTCCAGGCCACCCAAGGCCGCCGCGCCATCGTCGCCAGCGACCCCGAAGAAACCCGCGAGGAGGTCGCCCTGAACTTCATCGACGCGCCCGGCGAGCCGACCACGACGGTGGGGGACTACCGGCGCGATCTGGTGCGCTCGCTGGCCATCTCGATGATGAACGACCGCCTGGGCGAGGGCGTGCAGAACGGCGAGCTATCCATGCTCGGCGGCAGCGTGAGCACGGGCGACTTCGCCGGTGCCATCCGCTGGACGCAGGCCACCGGCCGCAGCGAGAAGGGCCGCTGGAAGGCCGTCCTCAGCGAGATGGGCCGCGAGGTCCGCCGCGCCACCCTGCACGGCTTCACCCAGCAAGAGCTCGACGACGCCAAGCGCCGCCTGCTGTCGAGCGCCGAGCGGGCCGTCGAGAGCGAGCCCACCCGCCCCAGCCGCTCGCTCCAGGGCGCCGTGGTCGAGGCCATCGCCAGCGGCGAGCCCTACATGAGCGTGGCCCAGCAACTCGAACTGCTCCGCCGGCTCCTGCCCGGCATCACGCTGGCCGAGGCCAACGAGGACTTCCAGGACACCTTCGCCTTCGACAACGCCATCTTCAGCCTGCAAACCGCCCAGGATGAGAACACCCCCAGCGAGGCCGAGCTGCTCGCCGCGGGCGAGAAGGCCCTGAGCGCCACCCCCGACGCGTACCAGTCCCAGGCCCGGGCCGAGCGCCTGCTCGAGGCCCAGCCCACCGCCGGCGACATCGCCGACAAGACCGTCCACGAGGACACCGGCGTCACCAGCCTCTGGCTGTCCAACGGCGTGCGTGTCCACATCAAGCGCATGACCGAGCGTCAGGGCGAGATCCTCGGCTCCATCCACATCTACGGCGGGCTCGTCCACGAAACCGCCGATACTCGGGGCCTGACCGATGCCGCCGCCACCGCCCTGGCCCGCCCCGCCGGCGGGGGGCTCTCGTCAACCCAGATCGACGACCTGACCACCGGCTGGAAGGCCAGCGTGCGCGGCGGGTCCGACGCCGATGGGCTCACCATCGGCCTGAGCGCCAGCCCGGGCGAGCTGGGCAACGCCCTCGAGCTGGCCCACCTCCTGCTGACCGACCCGACCGTCGAAGACGCGGCCATCGAGCAGTGGCGGCGGGGCCAGCTCCGCACCCTCGAAACCCTCGACCGCCTGCCGCAGGGCGCCGCCCTCAAGGCCGTCATCGAGGCGATCTACCCCGCCGGCGACACGCGCCCGGGCCTCATCCCCAAGGACCGCATCGAGGCCATCACCGCCCAGAGCGCCCAGGCCTGGCTCGACGAGCAACTGGCCGGCCCCATCGAGGTCGCCCTGGTGGGCTATCTCGACGCCGACCGGGCCATCGAGCTGGTCACGACGTACCTGGGCTCGCTGCCAGAGCGCCCGCGCGTGTCGGCGGCCACCAACCGGGCCGAGCGAAACATGGAGCGGCCCACCGGCCCCATCGAGTTGCTCAAGGAACCCAAGGTCTCCACGCCCCAGGCCTACGTCATCGCCGGCTACTACGGCGCCAACGAGTGGGACGAGCGCGATCGCCGGGCCCTGGAGCTGTCCGCCCGCATCATCAGCAGCCGCATGATTCATCGCATCAGGGAAGAACTCGGCCTGGCCTACAGCCCCAGCGTCTCGAGCCGCACGGGCACCACCTGGCCGGGCTTCGGCCTGCTGAGCGTGCAGACCACCACCGACCCGGAGCGGGCCGCCGAGCTGGCCGGCGAGGTCCACGCCATGTTCCAGGCTTACGCCACCGATGGCCCCACCGACCAGGAGCTCGCCGTGGCCGTCGACCAGCTTCGCAACGTCCACGACGAGACCGTGCGCAACCCCGGGGCCTGGCTGCGCGAGCTGCGCACGCTCGACTACCTGGGCCGCCGGCTCGACACGCTGGCCGGCGAGCGCGACGCCCTGGGCACGTTCACCCCCGGCGAGCTGCGCGACATCTTCGCGACCTACGCCGTCGAGGACGGCCGCGTCCGCATCATCGTCAAGCCCAAGGCCGGCGCGGACGCGCCCGTCGAAATGAAAGAATCACCACCCACCCCCGAAGGCTGAGCCCCGCGGATGACCGCCTCCTACCGAGCCGCGAGCGTGAGCTCGCGGACCCCGAGCGGGCGTGAACGTGAAGGCCGCGAAGGGGGCGCAAGAGAGGCATCAGGCACTGGGCATCAGGCATCAGGGTCGGAGAAGACGCACGCCTCCGGCGCGGACGAGGCCCTGGCGCAAGCCTGGGCTCCCTTCCTTGAACGCGAAGGACGCCAAGGGCGCGAAGCGGGCAACCCACGAGCCCACCGCGCGAGCGGGGGGCATGGACGCCCGGACGCACGACCTCTGCCAATGCCCAACGACCCGCAGCGGCCCGCCGCGTCGGCGCGTCGCCGCCTCGCGCGGGCATTTCTTGTCGACGCCCAGCGCCACGGTGAGCGTGCCCTCGTCGGCGATGGCTCTGAGGTATCGCAGCGGGGTGAGTTCCATGGGTTACCTGTCCAGCCAGATGGCGCGATCGGGGTGCGCTGGGTCGTCCCCGTCGATCATGGACCCCATGTCGGCTTCGTAGGGCGAGCCGTCATGGATCAGGACGCCGCGGGCCCCGGCCACGCGCGCGGCGTGGCACGCGTACCGCACCATGCGATCCCACAGCTCGGGGCGATGGATGAGGTCGAGCCGGTGCTCGAAGAAGACGAGCTCGACGTTGGCGTACTGCTCGTCATAGCTGAGCATGGACCCATACGTGAAGACCATCTGGCCGTCGTGCATCACGCCGAAGTTCAAACACCCACTCGTGCCGCGGGCCGTCAGTTCGGCCAGCGCCTCATCCAGGCTCGCGACCTCCTTGCACCACTCGCCCCCAAACACTTCGTGCGTGCGGCACTCGAAGCCGGGCTGCTCGAACATCTCGGACAAGCGATCAAGGACGCGCTCGGTTGGGACGTCGAAGAAGCTGAAGTTCCAATCGGGTGCCATCCCCATCGCGTGGGCCGCGAGCATCTCTTCGAGGACCGATGGCGGGATCGCGTGCATGGCCTACGCATCCACCCAGATGACGCGATCGGGGCACGAGGGATCGTCCCCGCCGATGACGGCGTCCATGTCGTGCTCCCACGCCGAGCCGTCGTGGATCAGGATGCCACGAGCCCCGGCCACCCGCGCGGCGTGGCACGCGTACTCGACCATGCGATGCCAGAGCCCGGGGCGAGAGATAAGGTCGAGCCGCTGCTCGAAGAAGACCAGCTCGACGTCGGCGGTCTCTTCGTCGTACTCGAGTAATGACGAGTACTCGAAGATCATCTGGCCCTCGTGCACCACGCCGAAGTTCAGGTCCCCCATCGTGCCGCGGGCCGTCAGCTCGGCCAGGGCTTCGTCCAGGTCGGCGACTTCCTTGTACCACTCGCCATCAGACACCTGATGGGTGCGGCACTCGAAGCCCGGCTGCTCGAACATCTCGGACAGGTTCGCGAGCACGCGCTCGGTCGGGACGCCGAAGAAGCTGAAGTTCCAATCGGGAAACATCCCCATCGCGTGGGCCGCGAGCATCTCGTCGAGGACCGATGGCGGGATCGTGTGCATGGCCTACGTATCCACCCTGATGACGCGATCGGGGCACGAGGGCTCGCGCCCGGCGGCCACGAGCGCCTGGTCGTCTTCGCCAACCGAGCCGTCGTAGATCAGGATGCCCGGCGTTCCAACGACGCGCGCCGCGTGGCGGGCGTACTCGACCATGGCGTGCCACAGCTCGGGGCGCTGCATGAGGTCGAGGCGGTTCTCGAAGAAGACCAACTCGACCTGGGAGTCGGCCCCGTCGAGAACGATCATCGACGAACCCTCGAAGAGCACCTCGCCATCGCGCGACACCTGGAAGACGATGCAGCCCTCCAGGTCGTGCCCCGACAGGACGCCAACGGCCTCGTCCAGAGTGCCCACTCTAACGGCCTCGTCCAGGGTGCCTACGGGGTGGTTGTAGCCCGCGGCCTGCACCTCGGCGATCTCGAACCCGTCCTGCTCGAACATGGCGGCGATGTTCGACGACACGCGGCCGGCGTCGAGCTTGTAGAACCCGAAGTTCCAATCCGGACGACCCCAGCCCCTCGCTTGGACCTGGAGCATCTCCTCAAGGGCAGTGGGCGGGATCGTGTGCATGGCGTGGGCGATGGTAGAGCGCCCGATGTGACCAGCCCCTGCCCCGAGTGCGGCCGCCCCTCCGAGCCCGCCGCCGAGCGCCCGACATGGCTCGACGCCCAGCGT
>CAYGTM010000053.1:0-10015 GCA_964352795.1 uncultured Phycisphaera sp. | reverse complement strand
GAGATCTACTTCGTGCGCGACAGCGAGGCCGAGAAGCAGCGCGTGAGCGCCAACGACCTTGTGCAACGGCTGCGCGATCGCGGGATCGAAGCCAGCCATCGGCACCCGTTCACCGCCATCGTCGAGCAGCTCGAGCGCGACTGCCGACCGGGTGACGTGGTGGTGGTGATGGGCGCGGGCCCGGTGTGGAAGATCGCGCGGCAGTTTATCGATAGTGCGCAGGCGGTGGCCCATGCCTGAAACGCTGCACCTGGACATCCAACGATGGGCACCGATATCGACCTGGTTCGGCGTGGGCGGCCGGGCCGAACGGCTGGTGCGGCCCGAGAGCGTGGATGCGCTCCGGCAGTGCCTGCGTATCGATCATCGCTTCAAGGTGCTGGGCGAGGGCGCGAACCTGCTGGTGAACGACGGCGGCGTGCGCGAGCTGGTGGTGTGCCTGGATCGCCTGAATGCCGTCGAGATCTCGCCCTCGGGAAGGGTGCGCGCGCAAGCGGGGGTTGACCTCATGCGATTGGTGCAAGAGACGGCCCGCGCCGGTTTGGAAGGCCTGCACACGCTGGCGGGCGTGCCGGCGTCCATCGGTGGCGCGGTGGCAATGAACGCGGGCGGCAAGCACGGCAGCACGTTTGACTACCTTTCTGAAGTCGTCACGCTCGACCGCGAGGGCGAGCTGCGCACCGAACCGGCCTACACGTTTGGTGCTTCATACCGCGATGGCGGGCTCGGTGATCGCATCGTGGTCGAGGCCGTGTTCGACCTGACGCCGGGCGAACCAGGATTCATCCGCGACAAGGTCAAGGCCATCATGACCGAGAAGAAGCACAGCCAACCCCTGGCGGCCGACAGCGCGGGGTGCGTGTTCAAGAACCCCGTGCTGACGTACCACGTTCGCGGGGTCGGCGAGGCGGGCCAGCGAGTGAGCGCGGGCTTGGTCATCGATCGGGCGGGGTGCAAGGGGCTGACCATCCGCGGGGCGAGCGTGAGCGAACGGCACGCAAACTTCATCGTGGTCGACAAGCAGCGCGCACGCGCCAAAGACATTCTGGACCTGATCGAACACGTCCGGATCAAGGTCCGCGGCATGTTCAACATCGAACTGGACACCGAAGTCATCATCTGGGGACAGCCATGAACGACAACGCCGTGCTGGTGCTGGGCGGCGGGCCCGACGCCGAGCACGAGGTGAGCCTGAACAGCAGCGCCGCCGTGACCAAGGCCCTCAACGAGAGCGGCCGCTACACCGCGCACCGCGAGGTGATCGGCGCGCTCTCGCTCGACCAACTGCGCGCGATGCCCGGAGGCATCGTCTTCCCCGTGCTGCACGGGCCTTGGGGCGAGGGTGGGCCCATGCAACGGCTGCTCGAAGCCGACGGCAGGCCCTTCGTCGGGTGCGGCTCGCTGGCGGCGCGGGCGGCCATCGACAAGCTCCAGACCAAACAGGTCGCGCTCTCCCTGGGCATCGCCACGGGCGCATCGGCCGTGCTGCACCCGCTCGACGACGCGCCGCCCATCGCGCTGCCGCTCGTGCTCAAGCCCGTGCACGAGGGTTCGAGCGTGGGGCTCGCGCTGTGCCACACGATGGACCAGTGGCACACGGCCGTCCGCGTCGCGCGAGACAGCCTGGCCAGCGGCAAGACCGCCGCCTTCATGGTCGAGCCGCTCACCAAGGGCCGCGAGCTGACCGTGGGCATCGTGGCGGGTGAGGCCATGCCGATCGTGGAGATCGCGCCGGCCGACGGCGTGTACGACTACGCCGCGAAATACACGCGCGACGACACGCGCTACGTCGTCGATCCCCCGCTGCCCGAGGGGGTCGCCCACGCCATGCAACGCGACGCGTTGCGGCTGGCCCAGGCGCTCGGGTGCGCCATGCTGGCGCGGATCGACTTCCTGCTCGACGAGCGGCACGGCCCGCGCCTGCTCGAGGCCAACACCATGCCGGGATTCACCAGCCATTCGCTGCTGCCCATGGCCGCCGCGCGCACGGGGCTGGCGATGCCCGCGCTCTGTGCGGCCCTGGTCGACAACGCCATCGCACGCCACGGCGCGCACCAGGGGGGCCCGGCGCTCGTACGCTCAACATAATCATGCCCCGCAAACCAGCCCCAAAACCCAAACCGAAGGCCAAGCCCGCCCCGCGCAAGAGCGCCAAGGCGAAGTCGGGCCCAAAACTGCCCGAGGGCTCGACGCGCAAGCTCGCCTTCGCGGGCCTGGGCCTCGCGCTCGTTGCGGGCGTGGTCATCGGCGCGGGCCTGGGCATTCCCGCGCTCGGCCGCAACGCCGCGGGGCGCATCAGCACCGAATCCCGCACCGTGCAGGTCTGGCTCACGCCGCCCAGTGGGATGCCCGCGGAAACCTTCGACCGCGTGATGGACCGCGCCGTGGCGGCGTACGAGCAAACCAGCCGCGAACTGGGGGCCGCCGAAGCGCTCAGCCCCGAGCCCTTGCGCGCGGTGCAGGAGGCGATGGCCGCCACTGGTTGGGCGGCCGACACGCCCCGCGTCTCGCGTCGCCGGCCCACGACGGTGGAAGGCGACGAAACCGCCGCCCGGCGCAACGACGTGGTGATCTCGATGGCCTGGCGCAAGCCCGTGGCGGTCGTGCGCTCCAGCGCGTTCCAGGTCGGCGCCCGACCCGGCCTGCGTGACACCGCCGTCGATGCCAACGCCGACGTGCTGCCCATGAGCGGCCCGCCCGAGAGCTACCCGGGCCTGAAGGTCATCCTGAATCCCTCGCGCCTGCCCAACCCAAAGGACGGCAGCGACACCAACCCGAGCTGGCCGGGCCAGGACATCCGCGACGCGATCGCGCTGCTGGCGTTGCTGTCGGGCGAGCAGTTCGCTCCGCAGATCGCAGGCATCGACCTGGCCGAGCACGCCGACGGGCGAAGGTTGCTCATCGTGACCACCACCGGCGGGCGCGCGGTGTGGGGCGCGCCCCCGGGCGGCGAGGGCGTGTACCGCGGCGAGGTGACCGACGAGAAGAAACTGGCCAACCTGCGCGGCCTGGTCGAAGCCACCGGCCAGCTCGACGGCGGGCAGGAGCGCATCGAGATCCACTGGCCCGGCACCGTGCTCATCGACGATCGGGGCGAAGGAGGCCGTGGGGGCCGCCCGTGAGCGATGCTCGTCCTGTCTCGAAGCCCAAGAAGCACGACCGCTGGGCCCACCGCCGCGCCGAGCCGCGCACGCTGGCCTTCCTGTGGGCCATGTACATCCTGACGGCGGCATTGCTGACCATCGGCGTGCTGCTGTTCCGCGGGCCCTGGGCGCTGCTCGACAAGGGCGTGTACCAATACGCCGCGCGCACGATGCTGCTGTGCGTAGCCATCGGGCTTGCGGTGCTGTGGCCCATGGCGCGGCTAAGCCAGAGCGTTTCCCTGCGCGAGCGCGCGTCGGGCGCGATCTTCAAGGACATGCTCGTGCTGCTGCCGCCCACGCAGGCGGTCATCTGGGCCCAGGCGGCGGCGCGGGCGGGCTGGGCGATGGACCTCATCGCCGCCATCGCCGTGAGCCTGCTGGCCTGGCCCATGCTCGCCGGCGCGGTGCTGGCGGTGGTGCTCAGGCCCAAGGCCCACCAGATGCCCGATGGCGTCTACGACCCGGGCACCGTGTTCGCCGGCTTGCGCGGGCCGAGCGCCCCGGCCCGCACGCTGGCGATGCTGGGCTTCGTGGCCGCCGCAGTGCTTCCTCTCGTGGCGCTGCAAAGCGGGCCGGCGTGGGCGGGCGTGCTGAGCCCAGTGTCGGCCGTGCTCGACCTTGGCCACCCACGAGAGGTCGGGCCCGGGGCCAGCTCGGTGGTCGATGGACGCTGGCCCGTGCTGCTGGGGCAGCTCGGGCTGGCCTTGCTCGCATGGGTGCTGCTGGCGGCGCTCGATCGGGCCCCGGAAGTTCCCCAAACGCCCGGCGGGCCTGAAAGTGGCCCGGGCGAGGGCGAGCCCATATCATCGCAGACCACCCCGCGAGGCCGAGGCCCCATGCCCGGCGATCGCGGGGATCGTCTTTCGAGCACGCCGTTCGTGCCCGAGCCGATTCGCACGCACGACGCGCGCACACAGGAAGGGCGCCCGATGGACTACATGACCGCCGAGGAAAAGGCGAAGATCAAGGCCCGGATGGACGAGCTGATCGCCAACCGCCCCAAGATCACCGAGCGCATCGCCGAGGCCCGCGCCCTGGGCGACCTGAAAGAGAACGCCGAGTACCACAGCGCCCGCGAACTGCAAGGGATGGAAGAGGCCGAGATCCGCCGGCTCGAAGACCGCCTGACCAACGCCAAGGTGGTCGACGACGCCGTGGCCAAGGACGCCCAGGTCGCCTTCCTGGGCTCGATGGTCAAGATCCGCGAGGTGTCCGAGGCCGGGCCTGCGGGCAAGGCCGAGATGGTCAAGCTCGTGGGCGAGTTCTCCGAAGACCCGCCCGACGACTACGACGAGGTGACCGCCAACAGCCCCATGGGCCGCGCCCTCATGAAGGCCCGCGTGGGCGAGACCGTCCGCGTCGATGCCCCGCGGGGCACCAAGCGGTTCGAAGTTCTCGAGATTCTCTGAGCATCTCAACGACAAAATGAACCCCGCCGTGAGGCGGGGAGCATGGTCGCGTCGGAAACGTGCGAGTGGGTTCGGAACCCCTTCCTTACCCGCAGCCGCTGTCGAACTCGTTCTGGAACGCGAGGAAGTCGAAGATGGTCAACGAGCCATCGCCGTCGAAGTCGGCCCGCACGTCGCCCGCATCGAACAGGTTCTGGAAGGCCAAAAAGTCGAAGATGCTCAGCGAGCCGTCGCCGTCCAGGTCGGCCCGGCAGGTATCGCATGTGACGCGGATGATCTCGAAGGCGTCGATGGCCGCTTCGGTCACCGAGTTGTTTGGCTGGTCGGCCGCGCTGAAGCGCATCCGGAACTGGTCGGTCACGGCCACGAAGTCGGCCACGCGGTAGGTGCGCAGGTTCCAGGCGGCACCCTGGCCGGGGACGGACTCGACGGGTGTCCACGAAGACCCACCATTGGAACTCATCTCGATGGTCAAGCGATCCTCGTCGCCGTCGTCGTTGGTAAACCACATCGCAAAGCGCACGCGGGCCTCGGGGCCGGCGGCGGTGATGTCGTAGATCGGGCTGCTCAGGCGCGTGGGCCCGCCGTCGAGGTCGGCGTCCTGGCCAAGGCCGGTGGCGTACATGGTGTCGGTGCCATCGAAGTCATCGGCGGGGTCGCCGCGGCCGCCGTCGCCACGCGGCGCGCCGCGCTCCCACGGACCATCTTCGATGTCAGAGTTGACGACCGTCCAGCCGGTTTCGGACTGGAAGCTGTCGCCGGCGATCTGCTCGGTTTGCGAGACAACGAAGGCCTCGTGGTTGATGAACGGGGCCGAGAGTGGCGTGCGGAAGAACTGCCCGTCGCTGCTGCGCGCCTCGAACCAGTACTCGACGATCTCGAAGCACGGCAGATTGGGCGCGACACCCTCGTACAGGCCGCCGCCGACATCCGACAGGGCCGCGATCTCGACGCGGCCATCGGGCAGGCGGACGTGCAGGTCAACGCTGTCCACGGTGCCCACCAGTTCGTTCACCTGGACGGCCATGCTCTGCCCGAAGGGGGCCAACTCGGCGGGCGCTCCGCCGGGGATGCTCAGTTCGAGCTTGCCCGCGCCGTCGGCGGTCACGTCGACGATGAACAGCCCGCGCTCGATGTCGCTGATGAGCACGATGCCGCTGTCGAAGTACGGGTAGGTGCTCCACGCGCCGTTGAACGACGCACGGTTGCTGCCCGGGAAGGTGTCGAACCACGCGACCTCGGTGGGGTTGAGCGGGTCGGCCGACAGATCCCACACGCGAAGGCCGCTGCGATAGTTGGCCTGGTAGAGCATGTCGCCCTTGACGTAGTTGTTGTGGTCGACGGCGGCCAACCCGGCCGAGAAGGTCGAGGCCAGCCTGGGATTGGTGATGTCCGACACGTCGAAGACGCGGGTGGTGGTCACCGAGACGGTGGCCCCCTCGTCGAGTTCGTCGTTCAGGTACAGCAGTTGCTTGTCTTCGCTCAGCCAGGCCTGGTGCGTGTACCGCAGGTCGGCGTAGCTGTTGCGACCGACGCGGAACATGTTGCCCTTGTCGGTCACGTCCACGATCTCGAGCCCGTCCTCGCCGTTGAGGCAGAAGGCGATCTCGCGGCCGGCATAGGGGCCATCGGTGTACGTCACGACCTGGGCGTCGTGGACGTAGTGGGTGCTCCATTGGCCCACGATCGTCGGGTTGGTCGGGTCGGCCAGGCTCACGGCGATGAGCCCGCCGTTGGCGATGTTGGCACCCACCAGATAGAGATACCCCGAATCGACGTTCGACACGATGTTGTGCGTGGAGGAGTGGCCCAACTGGGTCTTGTTCTGGATCAGCGCCACGCGGCCGTCGTCGATCTCGCCCAGGTCCATCACTTGGATGCCCCAGCCGCCCTCGCTGACGCCGTAGGCGTACTGGCCGATCACCTTGACATCGTGCCACGCGCTGCTGGGCCCCTCGACCCAGTCAATGATGACCGGGCTGGTGGGGTCGGTGACCTCGACGAATCCGAAGCCGCGCTGGAGGCCCATGATGGCATACTCACGGCCGCTGGGGCTGGTGTACCCCCAGCAGTCGTTGCCCTCGGCGTGCCCGCCAGGGAAGGCGCTCAAGGGAATCCACGACAGCAGCGTCACGTTGTGGCTCTCGAACACGTCGGTGGGCGGGGCATCGCCGCCGGGGCCGCCGTCCTGCACCAGGGCCTGGTTGGCCAGCGACCAGATTGGCCCGATAACCGCCGGTTGGGCGTCCCGCAGCTTCCGCCAGTTCTCATGGGCCCCAGCGGACAGGGCCAGCGACAGGGCACCAACGCCAGCCAGGCCACAGGCGGCCCAGCGAAGCTGCCGTGCGGAAACCGAACATGTTGAGCCAACCATCTTCTTCGTCATCGGTGATGCTCCCTGCGGGAACGTACGCGCGTTTGGTGGTCATGTGTTTCAGAATCATGCTGAAACATTCCGGGCCCGGGGGGCTTGTACCATACCAAGCCGCTCACGGCACTGGAGGGAACCCAATGTCGAGGGACCACGCACCCCGACGGCACGACACCCACGCCGGCCGCTGCCTCGCGATACGCGCTGTCGGTGGCATAATGCCGGTTTTGGGCGGATTGGGCCAAACGCAACTCGCCCCCGCCCAGGAACAACCGCCAGCCAAGGAGCCGCCGCTTCAGAATCCTGCCCCACAGCCCGCCGAGCAGGCGGCCGAAGAGCCCACCGGCAAGCCGCTGTTCATCGATGACAGCCACGAGCCCATGATCACGATTGCCTGGGTGCAGCGGGACGGCACGCGCGTGGAACTGACCAGCACGCTGCCCTGGGGCACCAGCAACGACCGCGTGGACCTTGGGCTGAACGTGCTGGGGTTTGCCGCCGTGGGCGGCACGCGCATTGACCTGGGACGCGGGCACCCGCTGGGCTCGGTGGTGCGGGTGGGGTTCTACAAGGCCGACAAGTCCAAGCCGTTCTTCGCCGACATCCAGCCGGGCTCGACCATCAAGGTCAGGCTCGAAGGCGTGCGCTTCCTGGAAGACGCCCGGCCGACACCGGGCACGGCAGTGCATCACCTGCAATACAACCTCCAGGACGTGCTCGACTGCGGGCTGGACGGCAGCGCCATCGACCAGTACAACACCGCCGGTGCCAGCGACACCCTTGGCGGGAAGGTGACCGAGGACAACGGCCGCCCCGGTGTGCTTCGCGTCGTGAAGGGAGAGTTGCCCGCCGACGCCCCACGCTATTACCGCCAGGGTGGAGAGCCCGCGGGCGACCAGGACCCCCAGCCCGCCGAACGCTTCGCCACGGTGCGATACAGCTTCAACGAAGAGACCGGAGCCATCGGCATCCGCGCCGAGTTGCCCTACGAGCTCTTCCGCCATGTGCGCGACCCGTGGCTGCGGGCCGAGCCGGGCACGTTCTTCGAGCCCACCCATTTTCACGTCGAGTTCGAGAGCCTCCCGGTGCGCACCTTCCCCGGCGGGGTCGCCCCGCGAGAGGGTGAAGGACGTGAAGACGAGGAAGAAGTTGTCGTGGGCCCGTGAACGAGCACGCCACGACCAACATCTTCGACGGGCATCTCGATCTGGCCTATCTCGCCGAGATCGGCCGAGACATGCACGCCGACCTCGCCCAGTGCCGCGGCACGCTGCTGCCCGCCGCCGTCACGCTGCCCTCGTTGCGCGCTGGCCTTGTGCGCGGCTGTCTGGGCACCATCTTCACCGAGATGAGCGAGCAGGACTCGCCCGCCGGACTGCAACTCGGAGGCTTCGGCCATACCTATCCGCCCGGAGATGCCAACGCGGCCCATCGCGCCGGGCTGCGGCAACTCAAGCTGTATCAGGCGTGGCGCGACGCGGGCGTGATCGACCTTCTCCCCAAGATTGAAAATGCGCCGCTCGCACTGGGCATCCTGATGGAAGGGGCCGACCCCATCACCAACGCCGACGAGGTGGCGTGGTGGGCCCAGCAGGGCGTGGTCGCCGTCGGCCTGGCGTGGGCGCTCGGCTCGCGGTACGCGGGCGGCAACTCTCAAAAAACCGGCCTGACCGCCCAGGGCCGGGACGTGGCCCGCGCCATCGACGCCGCGGGCATCATCCACGACCTCTCGCACCTGAGCGACGCCGCGATGGACGAGCTGCTCTCGATGTCCGACGGCCGCGTTATCGCCAGCCACAGCAACGCGCGATCGTTGCTGGGCGGCACCAACCAACGGCACTTGCGCGACGACACCATCGCCGAGATCGCGCGCCGCGGCGGCGTCGTCGGCGTGAACCTCTACGCCCCGTTCCTCGACCCCGGCTACGACAAGCACAAAAAGCGACCGCCATTGCGCACCGTGCTCGATCAGGTGCTGCACATCGCAAGCATGACCGGCAAGGACAAGGTGTGCCTGGGCACCGACATGGACGGCGGATTCGCGGCTACCGACCTGCCCGAGGGCGTCAACGAACCGGCCGACCTGCACACGCTGCTCGACATGCTGCGCGATGAAGGCTGGACCGAAGCGGAAGTCAAAGGCTTCGCCGGCGGGAACTGGGCCCGGGTACTGGGGATGGCGTGGGAGTAGGGCGTCAGTCGCGGGTGATCAACCGATTTTCCCGGGCTCGCGCGTTGGGTTCAGCCCCCACCGGGATCCTCGGTCGGCTCGCCAGTGGGATCGGCCGCGGGCATCTCGGGCATTTCCTTAGCCTCGGGCATCGGCGCGGCTTCGGGCTGCCATTGCCCGCTCGGCTCGATCTGGTCGATCAGGTTCAGCGCGGGCGCGGGGATGATGCCCGGCGTGAACCGCTCGACCCAGGTGACGTGCCAGGGGCGGAAGCCGCCGCTCAGCCGAACGGTGTAGCCCTCGTACGCCTCGTCGTTGGTCAGCTCGGTGCGATCGACCTGGCCCGCGCCGAACACGGGCCTGAGCACGTCGATCTCGGCCTTGCCCGTGCGGATGCGGACACCGGCGATGTGGTAGATGGGCAGCGCGAGCCCGGCCTCGTCCAGGGGCTTGACCAGCCGATTGACGCCCGGCTCGGCCTCGACATCCCGCGCCACGCGGCGGTAGACCGCCTGGCCCACCAGCGGCCCGGGCAGATTGATGGCCACGCTCTGGCCCTCACCGCCCCGGGGCGGGTAGTCGGCGATCACCCGGGCCAGGGCCAGGGTCATGGTCTGCCCGATGGCTGCGTCGTCGCGGTTGGGGGCCTTGTCCACGGGGTCCACCGGCGGCCAGGTGTCCCACCCGGCACAGCCCGGCAGGCCTGCCAGCAGGCCCGCCAGCATCCCGACCACCGCCATCCCGCGCCATGTTCTCGCTTGCCCGACCCGTCCATGCTGTGCCACGATGCCCTCCGTCCGCTGGGGCTATCAATGCCCTGATCCATTGCTCTGAATCGAGCCCGTCCCTAGGCCGACAGTCTATTCGTCCCAGCCTCCCGGTTCGCGCCAATCCTTCCCCCCTGGAGCCCGACGTGCCCACC
>CAYGTM010000052.1:8825-10033 GCA_964352795.1 uncultured Phycisphaera sp. | reverse complement strand
CTCGTCGGGCAGGTCGGCGTCGCTTAGGGGCGGGCGATCGCCGGGGGACGCCTGTAGGCGCTGGGCAAGGACATCGGGCGGGGCGTGCAGGTACACCGGGCCCACCACGGCCCCGGCCACCACGGCGGCTTGCAGGTCGTGCCGAGCGGCGTCGATCATGGGCGTGCCGCCACCCAGGGCCAGCACGTCGTCGCGGTTTCGGGTCAGGGCGGCTCGGAGGCAGAGCACCTCCGCGGCGCGGAAGGCCCGCTCGCCGTGCCGGGCCCAGGCGTCGGTCACGGTGCTTGCTTCGAGTTCGCGCAGCACCAGGGCGTCGAGGTCGATGAACGCGATGCCCAGCGAGGTTGCCGCGAGCCGGCCTGCGGTGGTCTTCCCGCTCGCGCGCAGGCCAATGAGCACCAAGTGTCGGCCCGCAAAAGCGGGCGGGTGCCGGCCGACGAAGGTGGGCCCCTCCGGCGGGATCATCTCATTCCTTGGCGCGGGCCAGGTAGCGGCCGTCCTCGGTGGCCACCTTGACCTTCTCGCCGATGGTGATGAAGGGCGGCACCTTGGTCTTCAGCCCGGTCTCGCAGGTGGCTTCCTTGAGCTGGTTGGTGGCGGTGGCGCCCTTGATGCCCGGGGTGGTGTCGGTGACTTCCAGATCAACGCTGGCGGGCAGCTCGAGGCTCAGGGGGTTTTCCTCGTACACCAGGATGGTACAGGTGGTGTTGGGCGCCAGATACAGCAACGCATCGCCCAGCAGTTCGGCCGACAGGATTACCTGCTCGTAGTTCTCGGTATCCATGAAGGTGGCGCCGGTCTGGTCGCTGAAGAGGTATTCCATCTCGCGGCGGTCGAGCGGGGCGCTCTCGACGGCGTCGCCGCCGGTGTAGCGCTTGTCGATGTGCAGGCCGCTGGCCACGTCCTTCATCTTGACTTGGTAGTAGGCCGGGCCCTTGCCGGGCTTGGTGTGCTCGACTTTGACGACGATGTAGACCTTGCCATCGACCTGGAGGGCGTTGCCGTTGCGGATCTCGTTGGCCTTCATGGCGGTGTTCCCATCCTTACTGAGGGCGAAGCGTCGCGGCCCGAGAGCGATCGGGCCGCCGTTTCGGCTTGTGCTGCCCATGCCTCGGGGCCGATGGTAGGCTGGGCCCGATGGCTCCAAATCGCGCGGGCGGGCCCGCACACCGAACCCCATAGCCGTCCGAGGCCTATTGCCACGATGC
>CAYGTM010000052.1:1119-8815 GCA_964352795.1 uncultured Phycisphaera sp. | reverse complement strand
CGATGCCGATTCCGCCGTCCGAGCCCGCCCGAATCGATGCCGGCCCGCGCAAGCAGGCGGGGGCCATGGGCCGCCGCGTGGGCGGCGGGCTGACCTGGCTTTTTGTCGCCACGCTGGTGGTCAAGGTCGCCAGCCTGGCCAACATCGCCATCCTGGGCGCGCTGCTGGGTAAGGAAGACTTCGGCATCTTCGGGGCCGCCATCGGCGTGGCGGCCCTGGTCAACGTGCTCCGCGACGGCGGCGTCAGACACATCCTGATTCAAAAGGGCATCCACCGCTTTGCCGGGCTCGTGGGGCCCATCTACGCCTGGACGCTCGTGCTCAACCTCCTCGCGGCGGCCATCCTCTGCGGCCTGGGCCCGGTGCTCGTGCGGGTGCATGGCAATCCGGAATACCTCATGGTCATGGTCACGCTGGGCATCTCCGCGGGCATCTACGGCCCGAGCATGATCTACCGCGCGAAACTGGCGATGGAGCATCGCTACAAGGCCGTCGCGACGATGAACGCGAGCGGTGCGATCGTGCGATACATCGCCATGATTGCCCTCGCGCTGGCCGGCGCGGGGCCGCTCACCTTCACATGGTCGTTGGTCATCAGCGCCGCTTTCGAGTGGCTGTATGGCCTGTATCTCACGCGAGACCCGCTCGTGCGCTTCGCTCCCAAAACTAGGCTCTGGCCGGCCATCTGGGCGCGCGCCAAGTGGCTGCTCTTGGGGGCCATCGCCTTGGCATTCCTCCGGCAGGGCGATTATCTCGTCTTGAGCTTCCTGCTCAGCGAGAGCGTCATGGGCATCTACGTCTTTGCATACATGATCGGCGACCAGGTCAAGTCCCTGCTGGCCAGCAACCTCCAGCAGGTGCTCTTGCCCACGATGGCCGCCTTCCAGCACGATGCCAAGCGGCATGTCGCCTCGGTCTTGCGCGTGAGTGGGGCACTCACCCTGGTGGCCTCGGGCTTTGCCGGCGGCATCGCCGTCACGATCGATCCGCTGCAACAGATCATCTGGCAGGGAAAATGGACCGACGCCGTGCCGGCCATCCAGGCTCTCTCCCTCTGCTTCGCGTTGCGTCTGCTCGCCGCCGTCCAAGAGTCGGCCCTCTCGAGCACCGGACGCTTCCGATTGCAGTTCTGGGCCCTGCTCGCCCAAGGGTTTGGCATGGTTGCCGTCGCCGGCGTCGGTGGGCTGCTCTATCCCGATGACCCGGGCATGATCGCCGCGGGCATCGGACTCTACTTCGTCACCGGCGTCACCGGCGTCACCGCCTGGAGCCTGCGCAAGGCGGGAGTGCCCGTGATGGCGTTCCTGGGCACGGTACTCAGACCATGGGGCCTGCTCACCGTACTCGCGCTCATCGTCATTCTCGCCGACACCATGCTGGGCAACACCCTGGGCGGTTGGGCTTCGGCGGCCCACTCCAATGGCTTCCATATCCATGTCTTGCGGCTCGTGGCGCTCACCGTGGTCTATGGACTCATCTCGGCGGTGGCTGTCAGACTGCTGCTGGCCGGCACGCTGCGAGACCTCTTGAAGATCACGCCCGCCAGGCTGGCCGGCCCCGCCCGGCTCGTGCTGGGTCTACGGCACTCGAAATAAACGCCCGACTACCCTCGTTCGTGCTTTGTTCTTAGGAATGAGCCCGGCCATCGCGTTGCGGCCGACGGTTTTCCCGGTATGATTGGGGCCCCGGCGGACCTGCCGGGGCTCGAAAGGAGAGTCGAACGCTCGCATGCCCAAACAGGACGACAAGTTCACCATGGAGGCCATCGTCGTCGAGGCGCTTCCCAACGCCATGTTCAAGGTACGCCTGCCCAACGAGCAGCAGACCGAAATCCTCGCCTACGTCTCGGGCAAGATGCGAAAGCACTACATCCGCATCACCCCGGGCGACACCGTGACCGTCGAGATGTCGCCCTACGACCTGACCAAGGGCCGCATCACGTTCCGCGGCCGGTAAGCCTTTCGTTTTCCTCAACACTCGCCGGGGCCCGAATCGCGCCGATCGAACCGGTGCCGGATGGGGCCGTACCCTTCTCTATCGACGAGGAGGACCGTGATGACCCTGTGCCTGCGAAACCTGACCTTGCTGATGCTCTCGATCGTGATGGCCGTGATGGGTGCCAGCCCGAGTGCGGCATCCGCCCAAGAACAGGATCAGTGGACCCTGGAGTTCCAGGAACCCGCGCCCAATATCCAGTTCTACACCTTGCAGTATCCCGTGCTGCGGTATCCCGAACCTTCACATCGCCCCCAATCGGCGCAAGATCGCACCCTGACCGAAGCCGCAGAGTACCTCAACAAGATGCGCGAGGTGCCGAACCTCACTGGGTACATAGCCTACTTGGACGCCATGATCCAGGAAGGCCCCGCCGACCCCAACACGCCAATCGAACCCCGCCGCTGGGGCGACATGGACCGCGAAACCGAACTCGACTATCAGCACGAAGGCACTAACCTCCGCGGCCTGCTCGTCGAGCCCGCCGGCCAGGCCAAGGGCACCGTGCTCATCGTTCACGCCTGGAAGGGCCTGGGCGATGAGGAAAAGGAACGGGCCCGGATGCTCGCCAAACTGGGCTACCGAGCCTTCGCACTCGACATGTACGGCGCGGGCGTCTACGCCAAGGACACCGACGAGGCCGCCAAGCGCGCGGGCGAGTTCTACGGCAACCGCCAACTCATGCGAGGCCGCGTGCGCGCCGCGATGGACGCCCTCAAGGACAAGAACAAACTGGGAGACAAGGTCGCCGCCATCGGCTATTGCTTCGGCGGCACCGTCGTGCTCGAGTGCGCCCGAGCCGGCTTCGACCTCGACGCCGTGGTCAGCTTCCACGGCGGGCTGAAGTTCGAGAGCGCCCCGCGCCGCGGCCAGGTCACCGCCAGCGTGCTGGTCTGCAACGGCTACGCCGACCCGTACGTCACGATCGAAGATCGCCAGGCTTTCAAGCGCGAGATGGAGCAGGCCGACGCCGACTTCGTGTTCATCGACTACGCCGACGCCGTCCACAGCTTCACCAGCAAGAGCGCCGGCCCGCCCGCCGAAGGAAAAGGCGCGGCCTACGACGAAACCGCCGACAAGCGTTCATGGACGGCCATGCAAGGCCTCTTCGAAGAAAAGATGGACTAATCAGCCGCCATCCGGTACCACGGCTTGCCCGTCTTCGGCAAGCCGTGCTCTTCCTGGAAGCACAAGAACAGGGCCGCGTGCTCACGCACGCGGCTCGGTTCTTGAATCCATTGCCTATTGCCCCTGCGCCAGCGAGTACCCGGGCTTCCCGTCGTACATCTTCAACGGTTGGAAGTCCGTCACCCCAAACTTCTCGGCGATGCCACCGAGCAGTTTGATCAGCGTGGCCTGCTCCGTGCTCGCCGCCTGCGCCATGTCGCGCAGCTCGAACCGGACCCGGTAGTAATCGACGATGTCGGTATACACGCTGCCACTTGGCCACACCTGCGTGCCGCGGTTGCTCATCATGGTGAGCTTGAACGGCGTGCCCTCGCAGATGCCCTTGAGCTGGTCGGCCAGCGCCTTAGGCTCGAGCATCGTGTCGAGGTAGATGTCGCAGCCCACCAACTCGCTCTTCGCGCCCGTGAACGTGCGCATCAGCGTGTGGCCCTTGGGCCGCTCGGGCCGGCTGTGCTCGATCGCCGCGCTCACGCCCTCGGTCGGCCGCGCGGCGTGCGTGCTGGGTGTCTTGCCCAGGTTCGCCGAGAGGGCAGCGCCAAACTGCCGCGTGTTGACAGCCGGCTTTCCCGAGTTTGCACCAAAGTCACCCGTATGCACGCCCTGCTCGAGCGTGTACATCAGCGCGTTCTCGATCGTGTTGGCCTGGGCCCTCAGCCCGATGTGCCGCAGCATCAGAATACCGCTGAGCAGCAGGCTCGTGGGGTTGGCGATGCCCTTGCCCGCGATGTCCGGGGCCGTGCCGTGGACCGCCTCGAAGATACTGACGTTCTTGCCGATGTTCGCGCTGGGCGCGAAGCCAAGCCCGCCCACGAGCCCGGCCGCCAGATCGCTCACGATATCGCCCTGCAAGTTGGGTAGCACCACCATGTCGTACGTCTGGGGCTTGAGCACCAGGTTCATGCACAACGCGTCGACGATGACGTCACCAGTCTCGATCTCGGGATAGTCCTTGGCGATCGTGCGGAAGCGCTCCAGGAACAGGCCATCGCTCATCTTCATGATGTTGGCCTTGTGCCCGCAATAGACCTTCGTGATGCCCAGCCGGCGCGCCGTCTCGAACGCCTCGTGATGCACTTGGTCGCAACCCGGCGCGCTGATCAGCCGCTTGCACTCCACCACGTCGGCGGTCAGCCGGTGCTCGATGCCACCATAGGTATCCTCGACGTTCTCGCGCACGATCACCACGTCGATCGGCACGCCCGCCTTGCTGTACACCGTCTCGACGCCCGGCAGGCTCTGAAAATGCCGGATGTTTGCGAACGCCCCGTACATCTTGCGCAGCGTCACGTTGATGCTCTTGCCGCCCTTGCCCACGGGCGTACCCATCGGGCCCTTGTACACCAGCCCGGTGTCCTCGACGATCCGCATCGCCTCGTCGCTGATGCCCATCGTGTTCCCGGTCTGAAAGACGCGATCACCCATCTCGGCGGGTACGAACTCAACGTGCTCCATCACGCCCGCGGCCTCGAAAATCCCAAGGCACGCGGCCATGATCTCGGGCCCGATGCCATCACCCTCGGCCAGGGCGATCCTCAGTTTTTGCGACGATTGCGACATACGGCGGCCACCTCTCCCGTGCGAACCAACGGAGCAAGACTTCACGAACAAACCCCGCAAGCAGGGGCCAACAGGGTAGGGCCACCGCGCCGGGGCGAGGCCGCCTTATCGGGACGCGCAAGCCCGCGCTAGCCGCTCGCGCACGGCGTCCCACACTGGGCCATCGCCCAAGGGCACGCACACCACAATCACCGGAACCTGCGGTTGGTCCGCCTCTCGCAGCGCCGCATACAGACGCCGGGCATATGCCCCGGCATCGGCGGGCATGGAGATGGCCACACTCGGCGGCACCACCGCTCTCGCGCTCCCGGGCGGGCGCAGCACCACAGCCGGGCCGTCGCGGAGCGCCTGGTCCACCTCAGCCTGGCTCCGCGCAAGCACGACTCTCGCCGTGGGCTGATAGTGCGGCCCCACCAGCCCCGGGCTGGCGAAACGCTCACTCCCGCCATCGGCCACCACCACCGGCACGCCCGCCTCGCGCGCCAGCTCGTCCGCGCCGATCACCCCGGGCCTCAAGATGCCCAGCCCGTCGGCAGCAACCCATGCCACGGTCGATTCCAGCCCCACCTCGCACGCCCCACCGTCGAGCACGAACACCTCCGCCTCGCTCCACCCCCCGCGCACATGGTCGGCCGTCGTCGGCGAGACATAGCCCGACTTGTTCGCGCTCGGCGCCACCAACGGCTCGCCCACCGCTTCGATCAACGCCAACGCCACCGGATGCCTCGGCACGCGCACCGCCACCGTGGAGCCGCCCGCCGTCACGATCTCGGGCACCCACTCCGCCTTGGGCAGCACCAGCGTCAACGGCCCGGGCCAGAACGCCCGCGCGAGCGCCGCGGCCGCCTCGGGCCAGCTCGCGCAGCACGATCGCGCCATCTCCAGCGTACACGCATGGACAATCAGCGGGTTGGTTGCAGGCCGGCCCTTGGCCGCGAACACCCCGGCCACCGCCCCGGCATCGCTTGCGAGCGCCGCCAGCCCATACACCGTTTCGGTGGGCATGGCCACCAGCCCGCCCGCGCGAAGGTGCGCCGCCGCGTGCGCGAGCGCGTCCATGATTACTTGCTCGCGTCGGAATCTGCCGTGTCGTCATCAACGGGCAGGTACACATAGGGCTGGTCCGAGCCCGCCCCGTCGCCATACAGCTCATCGAGCTTGCCCGCGTCGGGCACCACGAAACGCACGCCGTTGCGCTCCAGCGCCGTGCCCATGGCCGCGTGCAGGTTGGCGATGCCGACCATGTAGTCCACCAGCGCGCCGATCTCCGCCTGCTCGGCCGCCGCCAACCGCTCCTGGGCCTGGAACTCGAGGTTCAAGCGTTCTGGCGTATTGACGGCGATGGTCTCGCGCTGGATGTCAAGCACGCGCACGTTGTTGGCCGCCGCCAGGCGGTTGCTCATGGCTTGGCCGATGCGCTCGTAGGCCTCGCGGGTCCGGCGCAGGCTGGTCTTCACCTCGGCGATCACGCCCTGCACGGTGTTCTGGTACGCGATGGTCGCCTGGTATTGCTGCACGCGCCGCTCGTTACGCGTCGCCTCGGCCGCGCGGTTGCCGATGGGCAGCTCGAAGTTCAGCCCGAGCAACCAACTCTGGCGGCTGAACCCGTACGCCTCGGTGAACGAACTTCCCAAGTCGCTGTCCAGGTCACTCAGCGAGAACTGCGCCCGAAGGTCGAGCAGCGGCAGCAGCCCGTTCTCGGCCACGCGCCGGCGGATGGCCGTGTTGTCCAGGCTCAAGAGCGCCTGATAAATCTCGGGGCGGCGACGCAACGCCGACTGGTACGCGTCGAACAATCCGTACTCGATGGCCTGGTCCACCGGCTCGTCGGCCGGCAGCAGCAGCAGCTCGCCCGCCACGGGGAATCGCGGGTCGCTCATCGCCGTCTTCAGCCGATCGTTGGTCTCGCGCACGCTCGTCTGGCTCTGGATCACCGTCTGGCGACGCTCCTGCACGCGCGCGTCGGCGTCGGCCACCTCGGCCGGGTTCGCGTCCACCTCCTGGCGAATCCTGATCTCGCGCCGCGTCTCCTCGCCGCGCTCCAGCAGCCTCTGCACGATCCGAAGGTTCTGACGCGCCCGGAACAACTCCCAGTACGCCGTCTCGGTTTCCAGCACCGTGTTGATGGCCTGGGCCTTGAGGTTCGCCAGCGTGTCGCGCTCGGTATTGCGCGCCAGCAGCAGCCCCTCGCGAGCCACGTCGGTGCCGAAGCCGCGCAGCAAGGGTTGGTCCGCACGCACCGTCAGTGTGCTCTCCCAGGCCGGGTCGGGCGTGAAGTTCAGGCTCGCCGTCCGCTCGGTGCCGATGTCGGTGTACTCAAAATCCTGCTGCACCGTCAGCGTGCCGCCAAGGCTCGTCTGCCGCCGCAGCCCAAGCGAGCCCTGCACGATGTCCCGCTCGTCACGCGCGGGCGTGAACGCGCTCGAAGAAATCTGCTCGGTCTCCGAACTGCTGTATTGCGCGGTCGAGAAGAACACCCAGTCGAACGCCGCCTCGGCCCGCGTCACGCCCGCCTCGGCCACCACCGGGTCGAGCCGACTGAACTGCAACGCGTAGTTGTGCTCCATCGCCGAACGGATCGCGCTCTGCAAGTCGATGGCCAGCGTCGCCTGCTCGCGGCCCAGCAGGTCGGGCCCAAACCCGTCGGGCACGCCCTCGTAACTGCCCAAACCGGCAATCGACGCCACGTCGGCCCTGAACCGATCGTCGATGTCGATCTCCACTGGCGCACGATCGAACGCCCGGATGCCCTCGCCGCTATCGCGCGCCTCGCGCAACTCACGGATCAGACTGTCTACCAGCGCCCGCTGCGAGGCCGGTCCAGACTCGCCCAAGGGCGAGGCGCACCCGGCGGCGAACAGAATCGCACAGGCCCCGCCCAGCACGAGCGGGGAACGCCAAAGGCGACGGCGGAACGGCGAGCAGGGACGGCTGGCACGATCGATCATTCTGATTT
>CAYGTM010000052.1:0-1109 GCA_964352795.1 uncultured Phycisphaera sp. | reverse complement strand
AAGGTGTTGAGGCCCGGGATCGCGCTTTCGGGCAACACGTGGCGGTGCGCCGCCAGGTAGCCGGCCAGCACCAGGGCGAAGAAGGGCGCGGTGACGGACAGGATGGCTTGCATGGCCGTCAGTGCCGGGGGGTGGCGGGGGGGGGCAACCGGGTTGTGGCCCGGCGAGTCTCGAAGGCGCTAAGCCCCTCGCCTGCGGGGAGCCGATGCTAGGAGGCTGGGACCGCCGCCCCAAGCGGTCTATCTTTCTATTGTCAGAGCCCACGGGCCGGCGCATCGATGCGGCCGGAACCCAAAGACGCATCTGGCAATCACGCCCGATCGCCGGGGCCCCGTTCAACGGAGGGAACGATGCTCGTCATACGCCAACACTCGCTCGCCACGCTCACGCTCACCGCCCTGGCCCTGCTGGCCACGCTGCTGACCCCAGACGCCAAGGCCCAGACGCGAGACGTGGAGCCCTACTACGTCACCGTCACCGCCGAGCAGGCCTTCCTCCGATCGGGAGACCTGCGCAGCTATTACCCCATCGCCACCCTCAAGCCGGGCACCGTCCTGCGGGTCACCGGCGAGGGAGAACGCTGGCTGCGCGTGGAGTACCCCCAAGGCATCCTGGCCCTCGTCCGGGCCGACCACGCCACCTTCAACCAGGCCGATGGCATGGTCACCCTCAGCCGCTCGGGAGCCCTCAAGGCCCTGAGCGACACCCGGTACGGCGTGGACGGCTCGTTCCGCGATGTCCAGGGCCCCGACACCCCCGCCACCACCCGCCTCAAGCACCACCGCACCGAGACCAGCAGCCGCGGCCTGGTCTTCTATGTGGTCGACGCCCCCAAGGGGGCCGCCGGCTTCATCGAGGCCGACCAAGCCCGCCGGGCCGTGCCCAGCGAGATCCAGGCCTTCCGCGAGGCCCAAGGCCGCGAGCCGTCCACCCAGCCGGTTCAAACCCAGCCCGAGTTCACCAGGCCCGAGCAGCCCCAGCCCCAAGACCCCACCGACGACACGCCCAAGCCCACGCTGATGGAGCCCATGCGCATCGAGCCCAGCCGCACGCCCACCGGCGTGCCGACGCTCCCCACCCCCGCGCGCACGCCGGTGGGCGTGCGGCTG
>CAYGTM010000051.1:0-10059 GCA_964352795.1 uncultured Phycisphaera sp. | reverse complement strand
GCGCAGGGGGGTCCAGTTTGGGGTGGGTCGTGTTCGAGATCAATCTGCAAGCGGCTAGCGTGAGTTCCCAATCCGCTCTTCGGAAGGAGCCATCCCATGTCCGTGGACCTCATCGACTACCGCATCATCGGCGACGACATGCAGGCCGTCATCATCACGCTCGACCCCGGCGAGGCCATGGTGGCCGAGGCGGGGGCCATGATGTACCTCGAGCCCGACATCGAGATGGCCACCCAGCTCTCCATGAAGGAGGGAGGCGGGCTCCTGGGCAAGCTCTTCGAGGCCGGCAAGCGCACCATCACCGGCGAGAGCTTCTTCATTACATATTTCCATAATCATGGGAGTGTCAGGCGCGACTGCGCGTTTGCCGCGCCGTATCCGGGTCATGTCGTGCCCATCGAGCTGGGCGACCACGGCGGCCGGCTCATCTGCCAGAAGGACGCCTTCCTCTGTGCCGCCCGCGGCGTCACCGTCGACATCGCCTTCCAGAAGCGCCTGGGCGTGGGCTTCTTCGGCGGCGAGGGCTTCATCATGCAGAAGCTCAGCAGCGACTCGGGCCGCGGCCAGGCCTTCCTACACGCCGGCGGCACGACCCTGATAAAGGAACTCGGCCCGGGCGAGAAGCTCCGCGTCGACACCGGCTGCCTGGTCGCGCTCGACAGCAGCGTCGACTACACCATCGAGTTCGTCAAGGGCATCAAGAACAAGATCTTCGGCGGCGAGGGCTTGTTCTACGCCGCCCTCACCGGCCCGGGCACGGTGTGGCTCCAGACCCTGCCCTTCAGCCGCCTGGCCGACCGCGTCATCGCGGCTGCCCCAGGCCAGGGTGGCAACCGCAAGGGCGAGGGCAGCGTGCTGGGCGGGCTCGGGGATCTGATCGGGGGGAGTTGATCGCGCGTGGTCTGGTCAATGCTCGACGCGCTTGCCCAGCATGGGCCCCACCCGGTCCACCAGCCGGTTGAGCGTCTGGCGGTCCTTGGCTTCGGCGTTCAGTCGCAGCAGGGGTTCGGTGTTGCTCATGCGGACGTTGATCCACCAGCCTTCCTTCTTGAAGCAATCGATGGTAATGCCGTCCAGGTTGTCCACCAGGGCGTTCTCGCCGGCGATTTCTTCCTCGAGCCTGTTGATAGTGGCCTGGGGGTCTTCGTTGGTGAAGTTCAGCTCGCCGCTCTGGGTGTAGCGGGCGATGGGCTTGATGAGCTGGCTGAGGTTCTTCTTGCTGCGGGCCAGCAGGCCCAGCACGGTGGCCATCGCGATGGCGCCCGAGTCGGCGTTGAAGTTGTCCTGGAAGTAGAAGTGACCGCTGAGCTCTCCCCCAAAGACGGCACCATGCTCGGCCATGGCGGCCTTCATGAACACATGGCCCACGCGCCCGCGGATGGGCCGGCCGCCGGCCTTCTTGACATCCTCTTCGACAGCCTTGCTCGAACGCAGGTCGTAGACGATCGCCGCCCCGGGATGGCGGGTGAGCGCGTCGGCGGCCAGCAGGGCCGTCAGGTGGTCGCAGCCGATGATCTGGGCCTCGTCATCGACCACCATGCAGCGGTCGGCGTCGCCGTCGTAACAAAAGCCCACGTCGGCCTCGTGCTCGATGACGGCCTCCTGGGTCATGCGCATGTTGCTCTTCACCAGCGGATTGGGCGCGTGAGCGTACTCGCCGCTGGTGTTGTCCATGTTGAGCGTGATGAGCTGGAGCTTGGGCAGGAAGTTGTGGACCAACTCGCCCTTGTTGCCAAAGACCTTGGGGACCATCGTGCCCGCCATGGCGTTGGAAGCGTCGACCACGACCTTGAGCGGCTTGGTGCGCGTGGCCGGCCCGCCCTCTCGGATGAAGTGCCGGATGTGCTGGGCGTATGGAGCCCACAGGTCCCGTTGCTCCACGCGGCCGCTGGGCTCGTCGATGGTGCGCATGTCGGCCATGGCGGCGTGCTTGCGGATGTCGGCCAGCCCGGTCGCCTCGCCGATGGGGCGGGCCTTGGGGCCGGCGATCTTGAAGCCGTTCCAGTTGGGCGGGTTATGGCTCGCGGTGACCATGACCCCGCCCGCGCAGCCGAGGTGGTTGATGGCGAAGTAGATCATGGGCGTATCGACCAGGCCAAGGTCGATCACGCTGACGCCCGTGCGGATGAGCCCGTCGATGAGCTGCTCGGTCAGCGTGGGCCCGCTCTCGCGCATATCTCGCCCGACCACGACCGTGCGCATCATGGGGGTGTTCTCGCCCGTCGCCTTGGCCACCTCGAGCACGAAGCGGCCCGTGCCCACGCCCACCTGCCAGGCCATGCGATCGGTCAGCAGGTCGGGGTAGGTGCCCCGGATGTCATACGCCTTGAAAACTCGTCCCAGCATGGTGGCTCCGTCGGGGGATTGATTCACGAACGATGGCGGGCCCGGCAAAACGGCACGAAAATCGGGCCAAGCGGAGACGATAGCCAGTCAATCGAAACCGGTCGCGTTTGTACGGGTTTAGGATGGTCATATTGGCTGTGGAACGCACCGCTGGCGAAGCAACAAATGGACGGCTATCATCCCCGCTCCGGTTCGCCGGAAGGCCCCAGGCATGTGCCCGAGGCTGACAACGCAACGCCGAACGCACCACCGCGTCGCGTGGAAGCCTTGGCCGGCCCACGCATACGGGATTGCCCCACTTTTTCATAGTGGGTTAGCCCTGGGGCCGGTGGGAGGTGGAGAACAGATGGCCAAAAAAGAAGTCACGCACGTTTTCAAGATCATGGCCCCCGGTGGGTCGGCCACGCCCGCGCCCCCGCTGGGCCCGGTGCTGGGTGCCAAGGGCGTCAATCCCGGGCAGTTCATCCAGCAGTTCAATGCCGCCACGGCCCATCTGAACGGCAAGGTCGTGGGCTGCATTGTCACGGCCTATAGCGACCGCTCCTTCGAGTTTGAGGTCAAGAGCTCGCCCGCGTCGGTTCTTATTAAGGATGCCGCAGGCCTGAGCAAGGGTGCGGCCACGCCGCAGACGCCCATCGGCAAGATCACCCGAGACCAGTGCCGCAAGATCGCCGAAGAGAAGATGGCCGACCTGAACGCCCTGACGATCGAGGCGGCAACGGATGTCATCGCAGGCACGGCCCGCTCGATGGGCGTCACCGTGGTGGAGGGCTGAACCTATGGGACGTGTGAGCAAACGAACAACGGCGAACCTCAAAGCGGCCACGCAGGACGCGATGCCCGTCGACAAAGCGATCAGCGCCGTCAAGAAGTTCAAGGGCCCGCGCTTCGACCAGACGGTCGAGTTGTGCATGCACCTGAACATCGATACCAAGCAGGCCGACCAGGCCCTGCGCGGCTCGGTGGCATTGCCCAAGGGCATCGGCCAGACCAAGCGCGTGGTGGCCTTCTGCTCGGACGACAAGATCAAGGAATGCATGGACGCCGGCGCCATCAAGGCGGGCGGCGAAGACCTGGTGGCCGAGATCGAGAAGGGCTTCTTCGACTTCGACGTGGCCGTGGCCAGCCCCGACATGATGCGCGTCATCAGCAAGCTGGGCCGCGTGCTTGGGCCCAAGGGCCTGATGCCCAGCCCCAAGGCGGGCACCGTGACCACCGACGTGCCCAAGGCCGTGGGCGAGTACGCCGCGGGCAAGCTCGAATACCGGGCCGACTCGGGCGGGAACATCCACGCCGTCATCGGCAAGATGAGCTTCCCCGAGGCCGACCTGCTGGCCAACTACGAGTACTTCGTGCAGGCCATCGAGAAGATCCGTCCCAGCGCGGTCAAGGGCGAGTACATCAAAAAGATCACCATCAGCGGCACCATGACCCCGGGCGTCCGCGTCCAGCACGAGGCCGCCGTCGTCTCCTGACGAGCGGGAAAGGAAAGCACCATGTCCAAGCCCGTCAAAGAAATGATGATGGCCGAATACGTGGCCAAGCTGGGCGAGAACGGCGACGCCCTGCTGGTCAACATCCGTGGCGTCGGCGCCAACGACACCAACACCTTGCGCAAGGACCTCGCCAAGAGCGAGATCTCCATCACCGTGCTGCGCAATAACGTCGCCCGCAAGGCCTTCGAGGGCACCGGGCTCGAGCGCCTGGGCGAGCTGCTCACCGGGCCCAACGCCCTGGTGTACGGGGCCGAGACCGTCGTCGAGGTCGCCCGCAAGATCGTGGGCATCGCCAAGGACATGCCCGACATCGAGCTCCGCGGCGCGGTGCTCGACGGCGAGCTGTTCGTGGGCGAAGATGGCGTCAAGCGCCTCAGCAAGTTCCCCACGCGCGACGAGGCCATCGCCAAGGTGGTCACCGTCATCCTCACCCCGGGTGGCAAGCTCGTGGGCGCGGTCAAGAGCCCGGCCAGCAACATCGCCGGCATCCTCAAGACCCTCCAGGAAAAACTCGAGAGCGGCGAGGCCATCGCCAAGATCGCCTGAGAGAACCAACCATCGTCCCGGCCACGGAAACGCGGCCGGGACGCTTTCGTCCACAGCCGTCGACGAGGGCGACCACCGACTGGCCCCGGCATGATCCGCGATGGATCGGGGTTAAAGCGCCGAACGGTTCGGCCCCACTCGGAGGCGTCCAGACTCGACTTTGCACTCTGAAAGAAGCACGACCATGAGCGATGAAGCCACCAAGTCCTTCGATGCCAAGATCTCCAAGATGGGCGACGAGATCGTCGGCCTGACCCTGAAGGAGGCGGTCGACCTGGCCGACTACCTGAAGGACACCTACGGCATCGAGCCCGCCGCCGGTGGGGCGGTCATGATGGCCGGCCCGGCCGATGGTGGTGCCGCCGCCGGCCCCGCCGAGAAGACCGAGTTCGACGTCATCATCAAGGGTGACGGCGGCAAGAAGATCCAGGTCATCAAGGTCGTCCGCGAGATCACCGGCCTGGGCCTGAAGGAAGCCAAGGACATGGTCGACAACCTGCCCGCCAAGATCAAGGAAGGCCTGGGCAAGGAAGAGGCCGACGCCCTGGCCGAGAAGCTGAAGGAAGCCGGTGCCGAGGTCGAGATCGCCTGATCCGAAGCTCTACAACCCTGAAATTTTTATTGGGGTTTTCCAGAATCAACGATGGCCAAGGCCGCGTGCTTTCCCGTACGCGGCCTTGTCATCGGGGCTCAAGGCAGCCTGGAAGGCCCTCGGGGTGGGTCCGAATCATTTTTGAGAGAACATTGTCATCGTGCTAGCAAAACGTATGGCCCTTGTCAAGAGCATTTTCACGCGCTATTCTCACTATTGCGTCATGAAACAGGACGGGGCTGGCGGCGATCCGAACAGCACGATGTAGATCCAGAAGGACCCTCCACAGGCCAACGGCTGTGGGCATGGGTCCGCTTCCCATCGAGAGGTGACCGATGGCGGCGATGAACGTGCGCAGTTACGCGAAACGTGGCGACACCCTCCCGGTGGGCGATCTCACGATCGTCCAGCGGCTGGCCTACGAGCGATTCCTCCAGCTCGACAAGGGCCCAGAGGACCGCGATCCGGAGATCGGCCTCGAGGCCTTGCTCCGCGAGGTGTTCCCGATCGAGAGCTACGACGGGACCATGCGCCTCCAGTACAGCCAGTACGAGCTGGACGAGGCCCGCTACACCATCGACGAGTGCAAGGAACTCCGGCTGACCTACGGGCTGCCGTTCAAAATCCGCGTGCGCCTCGAGCGCGAGGGCCGGCCGGACATGCCCGAGGAGGATATCTACCTCGGGGAGTTCCCCATCATGATCGGCGGCGGCGAGTTCATCGTGAACGGTGCCGAGCGCGTGATCGTGAGCCAGTTGCACCGCTCGCCGGGCGTCGACTTCTCCAAGAGCGAGGAAGAGACCGATCGCCCGCTGCACAGCGCCCGCATCGTGCCCGAGCGTGGTTCGTGGATCGAGATCTCGGTCAACAAGAAGGACCAGCTCGAGATGCGGATCGACCAGTCGCCCAAGATGGCGGCAACGACGTTCCTGCGCTGCCTCGACAAGACGGTGTCGGCCACCGAGGCCCTGCTGAGCCTGTTCTACGAGATCAACGAGGTCAAGACCAACCAGCTCCACGAGGAGGACTGGGCCGCCGCCCCGATCGTGGACACCGAGAGCGGCGAGATCCTCGTCGATACGGGCTTCCAGATCGGGGCCGACAACCTCGAGAAGATCCAGGCCTCGACCCTCAAGACGGCCCGGGTGATCCAGAACCCCAGCGACGCGCTGATCCTCAACACGGTGGCGGCCGAGAACCTGCGCCGCTTCGCCGAGGAGTTCAACGTGGAGGCCCCGCACGAGCAGGCGTTGCTGAAGCTCTACACCAAGCTGCGTCCGGGCAACCCGCCCCAGGTCGAGAAGGCCAAGCAGTTGTTCATCGAGAAGTTCTTCGACGACACGCGCTACCGCATCGGCCGCGTGGGTCGCTTCCGCATCAACCGCAAGTTCGGCTTCGAGGATTCTGTCGACAGCAACTTCATCCGGGCCGCCGACCTGCTGCGCATCATCCAGTACCTTCTGGACCTTCGCAGCAACCGTCTGGACCCCGAAACCGGCCAGCCCGTGGCCAACGAAGACGACATCGACCACCTGGGCAACCGCCGGCTGCGCACGATGGACGAGTTGGCCGTCGACGAGGTTCGCAAGGGCTTCTTGAAGCTCAAGCGAACGGTCCAGGAACGCATGAGCGTGAAGGACCCGGATGAGTTGGCCAAGATCGCCGACCTGGTGAACAGCAAAAGCATCAGCAGCGCGATCGACTTCTTCTTCGGCCGCAGCGAGCTGAGCCAGGTCGTCGACCAGACCAACCCCTTGAGCACGTTGGTCCACGAGCGGTGCCTGTCGGCGCTCGGCCCGGGCGGCTTGAACCGCAAACGCGCCGGCTTCGAGGTGCGCGACGTCCACATCAGCCATTACGGCCGCATCTGCCCGATCGAAACGCCCGAGGGCACGAACATCGGTCTGATCGCACGCATGTCGATCTATTCGTCCATCGACGATTACGGCTTCCTACGCACGCCCTACCGGCAGATCAAGAACGGCAAGGTGACCGGCGAGATCGTGCATCTGCGCGCCGACGAGGAGATGCGCGGCGTGCTCGCGCCGGCCGACTCGCTGGACGCCAAGGGCCACTTCCAGAGCGGCATGGTGCTGGCCCGCGTGTCGGGCGAACTGGCCGAGGTGCCCGCCGAGAGCGTGGCGTTCGTGGATATCTCGCCCAAGCAGGTGGTCGGTATTTCGGCGGCTCTGATCCCGTTCCTCGAGCACGACGACGCCAACCGTGCGCTGATGGGCTCGAACATGCAGCGCCAGGCCGTCCCGCTCATCAAGGTCGATCCGCCCTGCGTGGCGACCGGCATGGAGCAGTCGGTGGGCCGCAACTCGGGCATGGTCATCAAGGCCAAGACCGGCGGCATCGTGACGTTCGTGGATGCTCAGCGGATCATCATCGACAACAGCGATGAGTACGTGCTCCGCAAGTTCCGCGGGCTCAACGAGCGGACGTGCCTGAACCAGAAGCCCATCGTCCGCCCGGGCGACGTGGTGGAGGCCGGCCAGGTGATCGCCGACGGCCCGTCGATCAAGAACGGCGAGCTGGCCATCGGCAAGAACGTGCTGGTGGCGTTCAACACCTTCGACGGGTATAACTTCGAGGACGCCATCGTCATCAGCGAGCGCATCGTGAAGGACGACGTGTTCACGTCGATCCACATCGACAGCTTCGACGTGGAGATCCGCGATACCAAGCTGGGCCGCGAGGAGTTCACCCGCGACATCCCCAACGTCAGCGAGAAGGCCCTGCGCAATCTCGACGACGATGGTGTGATCCGCGTGGGCGCGCGCGTCGGCCCGGGCGACATCTTGGTGGGTAAGGTCAGCCCCAAGAGCAAGACCGAGCTCACGCCCGAAGAGAAGCTGCTGCACGCCATCTTCGGCCGCGCGGGCGAAGACGTGAAGAACGATTCGCTCGAGGTGCCCAGCGGCATCGACGGCATCGTGATCGGTGCGAAGAAGTTCAGCCGCCGCCTGCACATGAACGAGGAGCAGAAGCGTCAGCTCAAGCAGGGCATCGCCGAGTACGAGGCCGAGATGGACGCGAAGGCCATCGAGATCTTCCGCGAACTCGTGGCGGCCGTCAACGACTCGACTGGGAGCGACCTGGTCGACCCCAACACCCGCCAGAAGGTCGCCGCCAGCGACATTCCCGAGGTCGTGATCGAGCAGATCAAGACGTTCGAGCTGGGCTGGGTGAAGGGCAGCAAGGAAGCCCGCGAAGAGGCCGAGATCAGCTACAAGCAGTACTGGCCCCGCATCGAGGCCATCGAGAAGGAGAAGCAGCGTCGCGTCGCGCACATGAAGCGCGGCGATGAGCTGCCCGCGGGCGTGCTCGAGATGGTCAAGGTCTACATCGCCAGCAAACGCCCCCTGAGCGTGGGCGACAAGATGGCCGGCCGCCACGGCAACAAGGGCGTCATCGCCCGTCTGGTCCCCATCGAAGAGATGCCGTTCATGGAAGACGGCACGCCGGTGGACATCATGCTCAACCCGCTGGGCGTGCCCAGCCGCATGAACGTGGGCCAGATCCTCGAGTTGCACCTCGGATGGGCGGCGCAGGTGCTGGGCTTCCAGGCCGTGACGCCGGTGTTCGACGGCGCGACCGAGAACGAGATTCACGCGGCCATCGAAGAGGCCAATACCTACGTCAAGGACCGCAACGCCCAGGTCGAGAAGACCGGCCAGCATCCGCACCATCGGGAACTGCTGGCGCACATGCCCCGCGGCGGCAAGATTCAGTTGTTCGACGGCCGCACGGGCGAGCCGTTCCAGCAGCGTACGAGCGTGGGCTACATGTACATGCTCAAGCTGCACCACCTGGTGGACGACAAGATCCACGCCCGCGCGACGGGCCCCTACTCGCTCATCACCCAGCAGCCCCTTGGCGGCAAGAGTCGCACGGGTGGCCAGCGTTTCGGCGAGATGGAGGTGTGGGCGCTCGAGGCGTATGGCGCCAGCTACATCCTGCAGGAGTTGCTGACCGTCAAGAGCGACGATGTCGAGGGTCGCACCAAGATTTACGAGAGCATGGTCAAGGGCACGCACAAGCTGGAGGCCGGCATGCCGATCGCCTTCGACGTGTTATGCAACGAGCTCAAGGGCCTTGGCATGAACATCACGCTGGAGAAGCGGCAGACGGAGCTGGGGAGTCTGTTGTAACGCGAGTTATAACCGGTCCATTTCTTCCTGCCGCGTCCACAACCGATCGACTTTCACCGGTAGCAACCACCGGAGGCACACATGGCCGAAACCGTGTACGACCGTATCAATGACTTCTCCGCCGTCAAGGTGACGCTGGCTTCGCCCAACGACATCCGCGCCTGGTCCTATGGCGAGGTGAAGAAGCCCGAAACGATCAACTACCGCACGTACCGCCCCGAGAAGGACGGGCTGTTCTGCGAGCGCATCTTTGGCCCCGAGCGCGATTATGAGTGCGCCTGCGGCAAGTACCGCGGGGTGAAGTACAAGGGCATCATCTGTGATCGCTGCGGCGTGAAGGTGACGCACAGCCGCGTGCGCCGCAAGCGCATGGGCCACATCAACCTCGCGTCGCCCATCGTGCACATCTGGTTCTTCAAGAGCATGCCCAGCCGCCTGGGTACGCTGCTGGGGCTCAAGACCACCGAGCTCGAGCGGGTGATCTACTACCAGGACTATGTGATCATCGAGGCCGAGCCCGGCTTGCAACTCGAGGACGGCACGAAGATCGAGGGCCAGACCATCATCACCGAGGACAAGTACCGCGCCGCGGTGCTGGCTTTCGGCAATGCCTTCCGCGCGATGATGGGCGCCGAGGCGATCCGGGAACTGATTGATCGGCTGGACCTCGACGAGCTGGCGGCGCAGCTGCGCCAAGAGCTGAAAGAGACTCGTAGCAAGCAGAAGATCAAGGACCTGGCCAAGCGGCTGAAGCTGGTCGAGAACATCCGCAAGAGCGAGAACGATCCCTCATGGCTGGTGATGGACGTGATCCCGGTGATCCCGCCCGACCTGCGCCCGCTGGTGCTGCTCGAGAGCGGCAACTTCGCGACGAGCGACCTCAACGACCTCTACCGCCGAATCATCAACCGCAACAACCGGC
>CAYGTM010000050.1:0-10152 GCA_964352795.1 uncultured Phycisphaera sp. | reverse complement strand
CGCCGCCACCCTGGGCGTCGCTCATCTCGGACGGCGCAAACGCCGGAGCGAGCCAGCCCCCGAAGACACGGATTGACTCGCCCTTCGCGCGCTTGCGCCTGGCCCGCACCACCACGAACGCCAGCAGCCCCGCCCCGCCCACCACCAACCCCACGCTGAGCCACTGCCCGCGGCTGAGCCCCATCGGCCGGGCGGTGACGTACCCAGCATCGGGCAGGCGATAGAACTCCGTGGCGATCCGGCCTAGCCCATACAAGATCATGAACCACGCCGTCACCACGCCCGCCACGCGCGGCCTGGCCCACACGAAAGACAGCGCCAGCAGCAGCAATGGCCCCTCGACGGCGGCCTGATACAACTGGCTGGGGTGGCGGGCGTTCAAGAAGCCCTGCATCAAGGTGGCCGCTTCAGGAGAGCCACCTCTCAGGTCGGCCATGAGTTGCGAGTAGGCCGCGAAGAACCGCTCCCAGCCGTCTGGCGTGAACGTCTCGAGCTGGCTCATGCCCACCACCTCGGCCGCCCCCACCTGCTGCTGGCCGGTGATCTCCCCGGTGCCCCAGCGCTCCAAGATCTCGTGGGGGAACCGCACCGCCCACCAGGGCGCGGCTTCGTGAGGCGTGGCCACCACCTTGCCCAGCAGCTCGCCGTTCACGAAGTTGGCCAGCCGCCCGCACATGAGGCCAATCGGCGCCACCGCGCACGCCAGGTCGGCCAGGTGCAGGCTGGGCAGCGTGGCGAGCGCGGGCAGGTGTTCTTGTCGCCCGCGCGTGCGGAGCAGCCGGGCCAGCAGCAGCAGGCCCAGCAGGGCCCCGACCATGCCGCCGTGGCTGGCCATGCCCCCCCTGGCGATGTTCAACGCCGCCCAGAAGGGGAACGATCCCGAGAACCCGGTGAGCAGGCCCGGCTGGTAAATCAGCACATAGCCCAACCGTCCGCCGATGACCCCGCCGATGCCCCCGAAGAGCACCAGGTCGCCGATGGCCGCTCGGGGAATTGGGGTCATCCCGCGCCGGGCGGCGATCTGGAGCAGCCCCCAGGCCAACACGAAGCCCAGGATGTACGAGATGCCGTACCAGTAGACGGTGGCCGGCCCCAGGCGGAAGGCCACAGGGTCCAGATCGTGCAGCCAGGCGGCCAGTGTGGGGGCCAGTGTGGGGGTCATGGCGAGAGTTTAGCGGACGTGGGCCGCGTGCCGCCGCCGCCGCGGCCGGGTCGTTTCGATCGGCATGTGTTTGGAAAAATGCCCGATATTGGTACTATAACCCAGCGCCGGTACACTTCTTACCGCGTTGGCAAGCCTTCCGACCGCGATGGGCGCTCCACCGGCCGCGAAGGTTGCTCCACCCAACGCGAAGGCTGGGCCTGCCACCGCATTGGTCGCTCCGCCCGACGCGATGGCCGTGACTCCCGACGCGATCCCCGGCCCGGTCAGCAGCCCTGATCGAACCGGTTCTGGAACGCCAGAAAATCGAACACCGTCAACTCGCCGTCAAAGTCGAAGTCGGCAATAGGCTCGCCCGCGTCGAAGGCGGTCTGGAAGGCCAGGAAGTCGAAGATGGTGGCAGACCCATCGCCGTCCAGGTCGGCGCGGCAGGGGACGATGGTGATGGTGATAGCGCCTTCGACCAACTCGTCCAGGCGCGAGACGCCCTCGACGCCGCAGGGCACCGTATGCATGACGTAGGTGTTCGTCCGGGTCCGTAGCTCGTTGGTGATCGGCTCATCGGCGGGCGGCGCGGTGAAGGTGGCCCGCCACACGCCGATGGGGTTGCTGTCGTCGGGCGAAGGGCAGTCGGCGCAGGGGAAGCACAACTGGCCGGCACCGATGTTGACGACGCCCTCGGGCGAGGGTTCGCCGAACAGCCCGCCCAGCGGTGGCAAGCCGAAGATGTCGAAGTCGCTCAGGCCATCGGATCCGAGCGTGGCGAGCAGGTCGAGTCCGATGCCGTAGACGGCCCCATCGCGGCTGGCGTCGAAGCGTGCCCACACCTCCACCGTCGCCACCTCCCCCGGCTCGAGCACCGGGCGATCGACACGGATTTCCATGCGGTAGGGGGCCGACTGGGCAAGGGCCGACGCGGCCAGCGAGAGGGTGATGGCGGGGGCGAGCACGGCACGCATGGCGAAAACCTCCAGTGTGTTTCCCAGACTCTACCACACGCTGCGGGGATCATGCCACTAACTTTGTGAAATGGCCACACGCAGCCGCGCGCACCGCGTGATCACCGCCGCCGCAACCCCGAGAGGCAGCTGCGTGGCCCCATCGCTCCACGCCTTGGCGGGCTCGGGGTGGCTCTCGATGAACAGCGCGTGCACGCCCGCCACCACGGCTGCCGCCGCGAGCATGGGGCTGCGTTCGGGCCGACCGCCGGTCTGTTCGCCCGAGCCGGGCAGTTGCGTGCTGTGCGTGGCGTCGAAGCACACGGGCGCGGGGTCACGATCACAAAACGCACTGCGATCCAGCTCCATCATGTCGCCCACGCCGATGAAGTCGGTGACCAATCGGTGATACCCGAAGAACGTGCCGCGCTCGGTGAGCATCACGTTGTCGCAGCCGGCCTCGTGCAGCTTCTTGAGCGGGCCGAGCATCTCGCGCGGGCTCAGGAACTGGCCCTTCTTCACGTTGACCGCCAGCGGCGGCTTCTTTGGGTCCGCTCCGACGGCCGCACGCGCCGCGGCCTCGAGCAAGTCGCTCTGGCGACACAGGAACGCGGGAATCTGGATGATGCTGGCCACTTCGGCCACCACGGCCGCCTGCTCGGGCCCGTGGATGTCGGTGGTCACCGGGCAACCCAGTTGCTCGCCGATGGTCTTGAGCCAGGCCAGCCCCTGCTCGAGCCCGGGCCCGCGTGGCGAGGCGGCGCTGCTGCGGTTGGCCTTGTCGAAGCTGGCCTTGAAGACATACGGCAACCCCTCCCCACAGGCCTCCTCGCACGCCCGCTTCATCGCCCGGCCCACCTCGAGCCCCATCTCCAGCGATTCCAGCGTGCACGGCCCGGCGATGACCAGCAGCGGGTGCCCGGGGCCCACGGGGATGGGAGGGCCATGGGGATTGGGAACCACGCAGGGGGCTGTTTGAGCGACCATCGGCCATCGTACCGCCGCTCCGATACAGTCCGCCGTGCTGCGACTGAGCGGGGTTCACAAAGCGTTCGGCAAGGTTCGGGCCGTCGATGGCCTCTCGCTCGAAGTGCGCGCGGGCGAGGTCATGGGCCTGCTGGGCCCCAACGGCGCGGGCAAGACCACCACCATCGGCATGGCGGTGGGCCTGCTGAGGCCCGACAGCGGCAGCGTGACCCTCGGCCAGGCGAGTGGCGGGAGTGGTGGGGGTGGTGTGCATGGGGGCCTGATCGGCAGCCCCGCCGACGCCCACGTCCGCACGCTGGTGGGCGTGGCCCCGCAGGAGATTGCGCTGTACGAGGCCATGACCGCGCGCGAGAACCTGGTACTGTTCGCCCGCCTGCACGGGCTGGCCCGGGCCGACGCGCGGGCCCGGGCCGACCACCTGCTCGAGCGCGTGGGCCTGGCCGATCGGGCCCACCACAAGGTCGCCGGCTTCTCGGGCGGCATGAAGCGGCGGTTGAACCTCGCGGCCGCGCTGGTGGCCGAGCCAAGATTGGTGCTGCTCGACGAGCCGACCGCGGGCGTCGATCCGCAATCGCGCCACGCCATCTTCGATCTCGTGGCCCAGTTGAAGGCCGCGAGCGTGACGGTGCTCTTCAGCACGCACTACATGGAAGAGGCCGCCCGTGTGTGCGATCGCGTGGCCATTGTCGATCACGGCCGCCTGCTGGCGCTGGGTACCGTCGACGAACTGATCGACACGCACGGCGGGCCCAGCATGGTCCTCGTCCGCCGGCAGGGGCTCGACGAGGTTCGCACGCAAACGAGTACGCCCATGGACGAACTCTCGCGCGCCATGGCCCAGGATGGGCCGCCCATCGCCGAGCTGCGCGTCGAGCGACCCGACCTCGAGGCCGTCTTCCTGCACCTGACCGGCAAGGAGCACCGGCAATGAACGGGCCGCGCGCCATCGCCGTCCTGGCCGCCAAGGACCTGCGCCTGCTCTCGCGCGACAAGGTCGCGTTCTTCTTCACGTTCGTATTCCCCCTGCTCTTCGGCGTGCTGTTCGGGGCGGTCTTCAGCGGGACCGCGGGCGGCGATGGCCCTCAATCCCTGAAGGTCGCCGTCGTCGACCTGGACAACAGCGAGGACTCACGCGCCGTCATCGCGTCGCTGGGCGAGGACGCACGCCTCGACCCCCACCCGATCGACACGGCCGACCAAGCCCGCGAACTGGTGCGCACGGGCAAGGCCGAGGCCTACTTCGTGTTCCCAAAGGGTTTCGGCGAATCCGCCACCATGCCCTTCGGCGGCTCGCCCATGCGCGTCGAGGTCGGCAGCGCCCCCAGCGGCCGGGCCACGCGCGGCATGCTCACCGGCATCGCCACGCAGAAGCTCTACGAGCACCTGCAACGGAACATGGTCGACCCCGAGCGATCGAGCCAGATGGTGCGCGACGCCCGCACGGTCCTGGGCACGGCCCAGGGCCTGCCGCCCGCGCGACGCCTGGCCTTGCAGGGCTTGCTTACCGCCGCCGAGCGTGCCGTCGCGGACATGGCCCAAGGCGATGGAGCCGACGGGTCTGGTGATGCCGGCGGCGGCTTCGAGATCGTCACCATCGACGAGGCCGAGGTCACCGCGCGCGAAACGGGCGAGACGCCCGAAGCGCTCACCGTCAGCGCGTTTGCCATCAGTTTTCCGCAGGCCATCCTGTGGGGCGTCATGGGCTGCGCGGCGGGCTTCGGTGTGTCGCTCGTGAGCGAGCGCACCGGCGGCACCATGACCCGCCTGCGCGTGGCACCGATCGGCCGCTGGCACATCGTGCTGGGCAAGGCGCTCGCGTGCCTCATCACGACGCTGATGGTGAGCGGCGCGCTGCTGGCCATCGCGTGGCTGGCCTTCGGCGTGCGCCCGGTGGCGCCCCTCATGCTGTTGCTGGCCGTCGTTGCCGTCGCCTTGTGCTTCGTGGGCATCATGATGCTGCTGGCGGTCATCGGCCGGACGGAAGCGGCCGCCAGTGGCATCGGCTGGGCCTGCCTGCTGACGCTTGCCATGATCGGCGGCGGCGCCATCCCCCTCGCGTTCATGCCGCCCTGGCTGCGCGAGGTCGGCCACGTCAGCCCGGTGAAGTGGGGCATTCTCGCCATCGAGGGCGGGTTGTGGCGAGGGCTGACGTTCGGCGAGATGCTGTTGCCCCTGGGCCTGCTCATCGGCATCGGCGGGCTCGCGTTTACCATCGGCGCCACCGTGTTCGCTCGTCGAGAAGCCAGATAAGGACCAACCATGCACGAGACCCAAGGCCACCTGCTCGCCCACAACATCCTCCAATGCGAATCCCTCTTCGAGCGATTCCTCGCCGGCTTCGATGACTCCAACCGCACGAAGCAGGCACCGGCCATCCCCAACCACCTCGCCTGGACGCTTGGCCACCTCGCCCTGACCGCCCACCGCTGCACGCACCGGGTGAATGGCAGCAACGAGCCGGGCGAGTTGCCCGCCGCCGCCTTCGTGATGGGCGAACGTGGCGACGCGACCCGTTTCGCCACCGAGAGCGTGGCGTTTGGTTCGACGCCCACCGACGAACCCGATCGCTACCCGAGCCTCGAACGCTCGATCGAGATCATGCACGACGCTCACCGCGCGCTGGCCGACGCCCTGCGCAATGCCAGCCAGCATGCCCTGGCCCGCCCGACGCCTTGGGGCGGCGGGCACGCGAGCGTGAGCGACCTCGCGCTGCGCATGGGCTTCCACATCGCCACCCACGCCGGCCAGATCATCGACCTGCGGCGCGGGCTGGGCTTCGAGCGCATCATGCCCAAGCGCTAGTCTGAACCCGAACAACCCGAGGTCGCACCCATGAAGATCTACCACGTCGACGCCTTCACCCCCAATGTTTTCGGCGGCAACCCGGCCGCCGTCGTCCCGGTCGAGCACTGGCCCAGCGAGGCCGTCATGCGCGCCGTCGCCGCCGAGCAGAACCTGAGCGAGACGGTATTTGTCGGCCCACCGAGTGATGGCAGCGCCGACCGGAGGCTGCGCTGGTTCACGCCCGCCGTCGAGGTGCCCCTATGCGGCCACGCCACGCTTGCCGCCGCCCATGTGCTGTGGAACCACGAGGGCGAGGTCGTCGAGCGGCTGACCTTCGAGAGCCTTGGTGGCCCGTTGACGGTGTGGCACGAGAAGCAGCACGCCGACGACTTGATCGTCATGGACTTTCCCGCGCGCGCCGCCACGCCCTGTGCGATGGACAAGTCCATCGTCGAGGCGCTGGGCGTTACCCCCGCCGAGCTCCTGCGCACCACCGAGAACATCGGCGTGGGAGACGACGCCCACCCCGCCTACATCGCCGTCTTTGAAAGCAAACGCGACCTCCACGAACTCGCGCCCGACATGAAGAAGCTCGCGGCCATCCATGCCCACGGCGTCATCGCCACCGCCCCGGGCGCCAGCCACGACTTCGTCTCCCGCTTCTTCGCCCCCCGCGCGGGCGTCGACGAAGACCCGGTCACCGGCAGCGCCCACTGCGCGCTGGCGCCCTATTGGGCCAAGCGTCTGGGCAAGACCCGCCTGGCCGCCCGCCAGGTCTCCAAACGAGGCGGCGAGTTGCGGTGCGACGTGGTGGCCGGGGAGAACGGCGATCGGGTACTGCTAGCGGGCAAGGCCGTGACGTATAGCGTTGGTGAGATCGTTGCCGAGTTGGCCCGTGGTGAAGCGCACGCCGCCAGCTCGACTGTGGACTGACGCGGGCGTGCGCCAGACCATCTTTCTTCCAAAATCTTTCATCCCAGTCAACCCAAGCTCACATCGATCTCGATACACCACTCTCAATCGTGATCGTGAACCACATCGCCCGCTCACATGAGCAGTGCGGGGTGGAATCCACTGGATTCCAAGGGTCCGCACGAAGCACAACGTCTCGTTGCGGAGCCTCAAGATGTTCACTCGAACGAAGTCGTTTTCCATGCGCCCCGATCGCCTTGCCGGTTGGGTGCCCGATGGCAAGAACTATGCCCCTCGCCTGGCCATTGCCGCCGTGGCTGGTACTTGTGTCAGCCTGGGCGGACTGCCCGCCCTTGGTGTTCTGGCGGCGGTGGCCGGTCTGAGCGCCCCGGCCCACGCCCAGTGCGGGCTCGACACCCTGACCCAGTCCACCAGCCCAGAGGTCATCCAGACCGGGCGGGCGGCCTGGTGCGGCACGCTGGCGTACAACGATCTGACCCAGATCGGCCGCGGGTTCGTGGCGCCGTATGACCTGACGATCGGGTGCGTGCGCTTCGGCGTGACCCGGAACACCGGGGCCGACTGGCCCTGCATCGTGCGCATCCGCCTGGGTTCGCTGGCCGACCCCTACGACACGCACGCCGTGCTCAGCGAGGCCACGGTGGTCATCCCCGCGGGCACCTCGAGCGAGATGTTCACCGCCGAAATCGGCACGGTCTTCCTGCCGGCGGGGACGGCGTTCGTCGTCGAGTTGGAGACGCCCTCGCGCAACCCCGCCAGCGGTGGTGATGGCGCCCTGCTCTCGCTGGGGTTCAACGCTTTGGGGCAGTCGGGCCCCAGCATGTTGCGCAGCGAGCCGTGCGGCGTGCCCGAGTTCACGGATCTGGCGACGATCGGCTTTGCCAACAGCCACGCCGCCATCAGCGTGGGCGTGAGCCCGGGCGTGGATCTGCCCATCCTGGGCGGGATGCCCGTCGCGCCCATCGGAGCGCCGGCGGTGGGCACTTTCGATGGTTTCACGACGGTCTACGGCGATGGCAACTCGACGCCGTTTGGCCTCTCGATCGATTTCGGCGACACGACCATGGGCGTGAACGCTTCGTTCCGGGCGCTCTCGACCGGTGACGAGGCCGATCCGACGCTGGCCATCGCGTTCAAGAGCCAGCCGGGCACGGTGGGCGATCGCCTCGTGTTCCGCAACAACCCGGCCACGCCCGACGAGGCCGTCCTCGAACTCGACTTCGACACGGCGGCATTCGATCGCTTCAACGTGCACGTGTTCCGTGGCGGCGAACTGGTCGGGACACTCACGGACCAGACTTCCGGTTCCGTGCGGTTCACCAAGCCCGACGATGGGCCCATCTGGGATTGGATCAAGGGGCTCTTCGGTGGCGGCGTGAAAGCCGGCTGCTCGATCAAGAAGGAGTACTACCCCGCGTCCGAGGGCGGAGGGCTCAAGAGCGAGACGATGTTCTACGGCATCGAGACGGGGACCGCGTTCGTGGTTCCCACTGGCGGCGGCCTGCCGGGCTATCGCGGCGATGAGATCTGGATCGAGCCGATGGCGGCAACCGTCGGCCTGCCACCGCCCTTGGTGATGGAACTGACGGCCACGGGCATCGTGGGCATCGCCCTGGACGTGACCGAGAGCACGCCGGGCGTGGTCATCGGCACGGCCGAGAGCGGCATTCGTCCGTTCGGCGCGGGCACGACCACCCAGCCGGGCGTGTCGTTCCTGGCCATCAAGGAAAAGGGCATCGGCAAGCGCCCGCCCAAGGGCCACCACCGCGGCACCGATGTGACGGGCGACGGCGTGCCCGACCTGGTGTTCGTCCCCTCCAGCGACGCGGGGCCCGGCGAGGGCGTGCGCATGGAGTTGGGCGGCGTGGCGTCGGCCTCGGTGGGCATCGATGTGGTGGCGCTCAACCCCGCAGCGGCGTGCATGACCGTGTGCGCCTTCGAGGTCGGGCCCATCAGCATCCCCTCGGGCAAGACGTCCTTCGACCCCTGGCCGATCGACCCGGCCCTGACGGCGGTGGCGCCCGACTTCACCGGCGTGGGCGACGAGACCTACACGTTCCAGGTGTACGACCTGGCCGGCACGCTGGTGCACGAAGCAACGGGGCTCAGCGGCATCGCCGGCGGTACCACGCGCTGGCCTTGGAAGGTCGGCAAGCTCGGCGGGCGGACGCCGTGCTTCCGCATCTGCTACCCCCAGGGCACGTTCTTGCGTCTGGCCGACGGGCGCGAGTTCGAGGTGCACGAGGTGCGGGCGCTGGCCGAGGGCGCGCCCGAGGCCGGGCCGCTGGCGTCGCTGGACATCAGCGTGCTGAACATGGACCAGTTGGTGCTGTTCGACCCCGTGACCGAGCTGCCCGCCGGCGTGTGCTACGCCGACCTGGACGGCGACGGCACGTTGACGATCTTCGACTTCCTGGCGTTCCAGAACGCCTTCGACGCCGGCCTGCCGGTGGCCGACTGCGACGGCGATGGCACGCTGACGATCTTCGACTTCCTGTGCTTCCAGAACGCGTTCGATGCGGGCTGTTCGTAAGCACTAGACCGATTCGGGCTGGCGGTCGTGCTGGGCTTCTTCCCACTCCCGGCGCCAATCCTTGCGGTGCGTTTCGATGGCGGCATCGAAACGCGCCGCGTTCCATTGGGCGTGGCATTGTGGGCACGCCGCGCAGCCATCGCCATCGGGCGCGATGTCCCCCTTGGCCAGATCGAGTGCGATGCCGTGGCCGCAGGCGGGGCAAAGGCCGGCTTGGGTCCAGGCGTTGATGGCGCGGCGGGCACGTTCGCGTCCCAGCGATCGGGCGACGAAGGGGAGGCGATAGAAGACGGCGATCGTGATGCCAACCAGCGTCCCGATCAAGATCGATTGGTTCAGCGGGCTCCAACCGGCCCGCTGCAACCACTGCTGGAGCCCGGCGACCACGCAGAGCTGGACCAATATGGCCAGCACCAGGAAAGCGACCTCGGTCCAGTGCAGGTTGCCTGAGAAGTTCAGGTCCGCCTTGTTGGCGAGCTTGCGGAGTGTTTTCGGGGCGTCATTGGACAACGCATGGGCATGAATGCCGCAGGGGGTGCCGCGATCGTCGGCTGGCGCGGTTGCGTGCCGTGCCATCAGGCCTCCTCCAACGCCTGCCCCTCGACCAACCCAAGCCATACCTGCCCCGTCTCCTCGCCCTGAGATTCCCCCCGCCACGCGCGGAGCCGCACGTTGCGGATGAGTTCCAGGATCGCCAGGAACATGCCGATGGCCTCGCCCCGCGTGCGGCCGTTGAAGAGGGCGGCCAGGGGGAGTGCGGCCTTGCCGGTGTCCTCGCGCGCGCGTTCGAGGCGGTCGATGGCGTCGGCTTGATG
>CAYGTM010000049.1:0-10188 GCA_964352795.1 uncultured Phycisphaera sp. | reverse complement strand
GAATGAACGCGGGGGGAGCGCCCGCCGGCACGGTGAACAGCTCGAGCGGGGCCTCGAATGGCGGCGGGGCGAGGACGGTAAAGCGCAGCGGCTGGATGCCATCGACGCTCCACAGGCTCGTGCTGGCCAGGTTGCCCACGGGCAGGTCCAGGGTGACCTCCTCACCAACGGCGACCTCGCCGAAGTTCAGCGACACCAGCGTGCCGACCTTCGCGGGCACGATGAGGTCAAGGAACACGGGCAGGTGCCCGAGCGATCCGCCGGGCGCGTCCTTGAGGGCCCGGGCGATGATCGGGCCGACCATGAGGTTGTTGGTCGCCAGCGGGATATCGAAGGACTCGCCGTCGTTGCCCCATGTGCGGTAGCTGTGGTTCGGGTCATCGAACGTGATGCGGCTGAAAGGGGTGGTGATGTCGCCCAGATACTCGAGCCCGTCGCCGTCGAAGAGGTCGTCGTTGATGAGGATGATGTCGAAGCGATCATCCATCGTGGTGACTGGATCCTGCGAGTGCAGGAAGCGGAAAAGCGAAGAATCGTTCCACGAGCCGGGGCTGGAGATGGGGTCGAACAAGCGACCGTTGTTGTTGATGCGGCTCTCGGTCAGGTCGCGGTAGGCACCCTCGCTGGCGGCCTGCATGTTGAAGTCGCCCAGCAGCATGATGTGGGTGCCTTCGGGCAGGTTCTGGGCGTCGGCCCGGATGGCCAGGGCCTCGGCCTCGCGGCGGGCGCGATCGGTGGAAGACGTGCCCGCCTTCATGTGCGTGCTGTACAGGCTGAGCGCGGGCGTGTCGTAGCCGGCGATGGCCAGGTCGTAGCGCATGGTGTGGCGCGGGGGCAGCGGAGTGCCGCCGCCCATCGAGGCGATGACCACCCGGCGAACGGACACGCGCGACGTGCGATAGAGCAGCGCGCTATCGGTTGTGGGGCCGTCGATAAACGGCGCGAGCGCCCAATCCTGCCCGCCGCGCGGATCGCTGTTGAGGATGCCGGGCATGCGGTCGGCCGCCGCGGCCCCGGTGAGTTCCTGGACAACCAGCACGTCGGGCCTGGCCCAGCGTCCCTCGAACTCATCGAAGAGCGCGGTGCGCAGGGCCTCGTTGCGGTCGGCCTCGGAGCCGTTGAAGTTGGTCAGGTTCCACGTGGCCACGCGGAGTTGGGCGACGGCGGGCATCGCCGACAGCAACATGATCGCAAGGGCACACTTCAGGCCGAGTCTTGTCATCGAGCGGTTCTCCTCGTGGGCATTCTACGATGCGTTGTCCATCGCTTGGGCCCAATCGCGGCAGAAGTCCGCGAAGGTGCGCGAAGAACGTGTGAAGGAAGGTCCGAAGACATTCCCAAGGAGGCGGCCGATGTCCCGAATCGTCGCGAGCGTGGTTGTATTCTTTGGTGTGCTGGCGTGGCTGGCGATGCCGGTAGTTGTTCGGGCTCAAGACCTGATCGAGCCCGCCGAAGCGCCATGGCACCGGGTTGAGACGAAGCGAGTGATGGAGTTGCTGGGGTCGTTGCCACGGCAGAGGGCCGGGCATCGCACGCCCGAAGACACCATCGGGTTACAGCGCACCGAGGCGTTGGTGCTCGAACGGCTCAAGGCTCTCGGGCATGAACCGCACACGCAGGACGTGCCCCGGCCCGAGCGCATCGCCCGGTTCACACCCGCCGACGCGCCGATGCCGCGGAATATCTGGGTTGATCTGCCCGGCAAGGGCGAGCGTGCGCGCGAGTGGCTGGTGGTGATGGCGCACATGGACGCCGTGGTGGGCAGCCCGGGCGCCGACGACAACGGGACGGGCGTTGTGGCTCTCCTCGAGATGGCCAGGTTGCTGAAGGATCGGCCGCGCCAGCACGGGGTACGATTGCTGTTCACGACACTGGAAGAGACGGGGCTGAACGGGGCCCGAGCATACTGCATGGAGATTCTCGAACCCGAGGTGGAGTCGGGCCAGAAGAAGGTCCTCGGCGGCATCTCGATGGACATGCTCGGATATTACAGCGATGAGCCGGGCAGCCAGCAGTCGCCGCTACCGCCGATGGAAGGCGTCCAATCGCCCGATCGTGGGGATTTTCTGGCAGTTCTGGGCGTGAAGCGGCACCAGGCCTTCACCCAGGGGCTCGCCGCGGCGATGCTCGAGGCCGAGCCCGAAGCGAACGTCATCGCCATCGATATGTTCGTGGTGCCGCCGCCGGACATCCTGCGGTCGGACCACGCGGAGTTTCTGATCCGCGGCTGGCCCGGGGCGATGCTGACCGACACGGCCAACTTCCGCAACCCCCACTATCACCAGCCGACGGACACGGTGGGCACCATCGATGCCGATCGGTTCGCGCGCGCCGTCTCGCAGATCATCGGCGCGGTGGATCGCCTGGCCGATCCGGCGATCGAAGAAGGGCAGCGCGACGACGCCGCAACGCCTTGAGGCGTCGCGGCGTCGTGTCTTCTCTCCACCTGGAATCACTCATGGGGCGGGTGGCCCCAAGGGCGGTTAGTCGTTCGTGTTGAGATCGGCCAGTAAGGCGTCGACGGTGCCGTCGAGCCGGGCGGGCGTCTCGTACACACCGCGAACGATTTCCTCACGAACTCGGATGACGATCTCGTCGCGGACGACCGACGAGTTGTTGCGACCGGCTCGTGCGGCCGGTGAGAGCTCGATCCGGTCGGGCTCCCGGCGGGGCGCGTGGGCGGAGCGCCCTGGTTGCTGGCCCGGATCACGTTCCGGGCGTGAGATGGGGCGAGGCTCGATATCTCGGGCATGGATTCCCGAGTTGATGTTGCCGATGTTGGACATGGGGCTTGGCCTCCGGGCGGAATCTCTCGAACGCATCACTGGAACAACCCCTCTCTCTTCTCGGTGGCCGGCAAATACACAGCCCGAGGCGCCACGCTGGCCCCCCGATCCTGGCGTCCTTGCCGTACGACTGGGCGGCCGTTCCTTTGCCGCCCCACCACCGTTCCCTCTCAAACGATGTCCCATTGCTGGGACGAGTTGTGTATCGTCCTGGATGGCACAACCGCTACAAACTTCACGACCGCGCCATAGATTGGCTCAAGTGGCCTTCCCGGGGCCGCCAGAAGGGTCGATCCGGAGAAAACGCCCATGATTCCAGCACTTTCTTCGAGAGCCGCCGACAAGAAAAAATGTACCCAAGTCCGAGAACTACTTGGTATTTGTACGGATACCAGACGGATGGCATGTGAACCTGGGAAAAGCTGGGTGTTATTAGCCGCTGTGGTCGGTCTCGGGGCCTTGCTGGTGGGCTGTGCCGGTGGTGGAAACCCCTCGCCGGGCTTCGACCCCGATGAAGGCCAAGAGCTGTTCGGTGGTACCGGAGCCTCGGCCCGCGAGGCGGGCGCGTGGACCATCGCGCTGGCGGCCTTCCGGGGTGAGCAGGCCGCCGAGGCTGCCCGGTTTGCCCTGACCCGAGTTTCCGGCGAGGGCGGACTGCGGGATGCCCGGCTCGAACAGCGGGGCGAGGCCATCCTCTTGACGCTCGGACGCTTCGATGGGCCAGACGACCCCAGGGCGAAGGCCGAGCTCGAACGCGTGCGACAGGCGGAACTCAGGGGTATCAAGCCATTCGCTCCGGCGCTGCGGACCCCGCCCCAGCCCACGCCGGGAACCAACCCCGAGTACGACCTTCTGAACATCGCCAGCGTGTATGGGCCGGGGTATGTGTACACGCTCCAGATCGGCAGCTACGGGCGCAGCGATGGGCGGCCGGCGAACGATGCCGAACGGGCCGAGGCGAGGAAAGCCGCCGAACGCGCCGTCGCCACGCTGCGGAGCGAGGGCGAGCAGGCGTTCTACTTCCACGGGCCCAACTACAGCAGCGTGACGGTCGGGCTGTTCAAGGCCGACGAGGTTGACCCCCAGACCGGGCTGCACAGCCCGGCGCTCCAAGACCTTCAGGCCAAGTTTCCGTACAACCTGCTCAACGGCGCGCAACGCACGGTGAAGCTCAGGGGCGAAGAAGCACAGGCCCAGCGGAGCGTACTGGTGGGTATTCCGAAGCGATAGCCGCGGCATTCAGGCCGAGCCGACGAGTTGGATCCACAGCGGTTCGAGCTCGAAACAACGCCACACGCCGTCTGGACCGCGCTCCCAGTGCAATCGCCACCACGAATAGTGCGTGCGGCTGGCGGCCTCAGCCTCGACGCCCACGCGGATAAGGGTGCGCCCGACGTTGGGGCCGTCGATGGTGGCCTGGCGATCGAGGATCTCCCACCGGGTGACGCGGTACCGGCCGCCCAGGTTTTGCTCGACCTTCGTGATGATTTCGTCGCGCCCCTCGACGGATGGCAGAACACGGGCGATGGCACCGCTGGTGCGCAGCAACGCGTTCTCGGTGAGCATGTCTTGCAGGATGGGGCCCTGGGCCTGGGCCGTCGCGCCGATGACGGCCTCGGTACGGTCCAGGAGCGTTTCGCGTTCGGTCGTGACCGACGTCGCGGTGAGGTAGACGCCCCCGGCTACGACGGCCAGCACGCCGGCGACGATGAGGCCGCGTTTACGCTGGTTACGGCGGAGGAACGCGACGGCGGCGATGACGGCCAGCACCGCGAGAACGGCCGTCGGCAGCAGGGGCTGCTCGAAGAGGAACCGTTCGAGCAACGGCGTGGGCGGAAGGGCCTCGATGGGAGGGGGTTGTAGGAAGTCGTTCACGTCGGGCCTCCCGGGATTCGTTGGCAGGATCGGGCGTGATCCATCGCGCTCAAGCGCACCATTGCTGGCTTCAGCATATTCCCTCCAAGTGCCGATGCAGAGCGGTACTCGTATGCCCGGAGTGAAAGCCGATGTCCTTGCCCGCCGACCCCAGCCTGCTCGACCGTAACCTCCGCTCGCTGGCCAAGGGCTCTCCCCTGGTGGCTCGGGCGGTGGCCGACGCGAGCCCCCGGGGCGACGCGATATTCTCGAATACCGAGGACGGCGTGCCGGCGTGCCGCATCGTCGTGGATGGCAAGGAGCGGTCGCTGGGGTCGGCGAGGCAACCGCGGCGCGAGGCCGATCGGCTCGCCGAGCAGGCCGACCCGTCGTCGGCGGCGATCTTCGCGGTGCTTGGCTTCGGGCTTGGGTACCACGTCGAGGCGATGGCCACGCGCCTTGGGAGCACGGGGCTGGTGCTGTGCTTCGAGCCCGACGTGCAACTATTGCGCGCCGTGCTGGAGCGCGTCGATCTCACGGCCTGCTTCGACTCGGGGCGCGTGGTCCTGCTGCACGAGGCCAACAGCGCCCACGCGATATCGGCACGGCTGCGCGGGCTCGAGGGCGTGCTCGCGTTGGGCGTCCGGTTCATCGCGCATCCGCCAAGTGTCGGGAGGTTGGGCGAGGCGGCCGAGAGGTTTAGCGCGAAACTCATCGAGGTGATCTCGGCGGCCAAGACGTCCATCGTAACCACGCTGTTGCAGACCGAGAAGACCCTGGAAAATACGCTGGCCAATGCGCGGGCGTACGCGAGCCATCCGGGCGTTGACAACCTGGCCGGCGTGCTCGATGGCGTTCCGGCGGTCATCGTGAGCGCGGGGCCTAGCCTGGCCGAGAGCATGGAGACGCTCGCGCGGCCGGGCGTGCGTGAGCGCGCCTGCGTCATCGCGGCCCAGACGGTACTCAAACCGCTGCTCGAGCACGGCATCAGGCCGCACTTCGTGACCGCGCTCGACCACCACGACATCAGCACGCGGTTCTACGAGGGGCTGACGCCCGAGATGGTCGAGGGCGTGACGCTGGTCGCCGAGCCCAAAGCGAATCCGGCGATTCTCAAGGCCTGGCCCGGCGTGGTAAGGCTAGTGGGCGACGAGGTGCTCGATCGGCTGCTGGGCGAGGCGACCCACGCGCCCATGCGCGGCGGGGCGACCGTGGCGCACCTGTCGTACTTTCTCGCCCGTTTGCTCGGGTGCGATCCGGCCATCATGGTCGGTCAAGACCTGGCGTATACCGACGGGCTGTATTATGGAGCCGGGGCGTCGATCCACAACGTGTGGGCCGCCGAACTGGGCGAGTTTCGCACGCTCGAAATGATGGAAACCGAACGCATCGGACGGGCTCGGCGGATGCTGCGGCAGACGCTCGACCACGACAGGCAACCCATCACGACCGACGAGCAGTTGCACAACTATCTCTTGCAGTTCGAGCGTGAGTTTGCCCGTGACGAGAGCCAGGGGCTCACGGTGATCGACGCGGGAAGGGGCGCGGCCAAGGCGCACACGGTGGCAATGCCGCTTCGTAACGCCTTGGAAACATATGGCAAGGCATTCACGCTCCCGAAGACGCCACCATCGCGTCCGTCCGAGGACGTGCGAGACCTGCTTCTCAAGACGGCGGACCAGACGAGAGAGTTGGCCGAACTGACCCGCCGGGCCGAGGCGATGGTCCGCGGGCTCGACGCCTTTGGCGATGCCAACTCGATGAACGATGCCGTGCGCGAGATCCACGCCGTTCGGGATCAAGCCGAAACGCTCGAGCCGGCATACTGGCTCACCCAGTTCCTCAATCAGACTGGCGGCCTGCGCCGCGCCAAGCGGGATCGGTTGATCTCGATCTCGACCGAGGGTGCCAGCGAACGCGAGGTGCAGGCCCAGCGCATCGAACGCGACGCCGAAAACCTGAACTGGCTGGCCGACGCGGCCGACAGAATGGCCGATTTGCTGCGCGATACCGCCGAAGAAAAGCCTCCATCGGTAATCGAGCGCGCGTTGCCGGACGCGGATCGGAAACTCCCCGCCATCGTCTGGTTCGACGCCCAGGTCGGCGGGCTCAATCAGCACCGTGACCTGCTCGCGCCGATCTCGGGCGAGTTGACCGCGGCGGATGTCACCTTGCGCGCGCTGGCCTGCTGTGCGCGTGTGTCCGAGGTTGTGCTCATTGCGACCGATTCCGCCAAAGCCCTGCTCGTGGCCGAACGCGCGCCGGTGGGGCTTCGTGTCCAGGTTCGGCCCGCAAGCGAGGGCCTCCGCGAGCGGCGGCGCGCCATCGGCGCGGCGCGTGCGTTCTCGCCGGCGAGCTTCCGCGGCGGCCTGGCGTCGCTCACCGTTCACGACGAGGCGTTCGATCCGATGGCCACGCTGGCGGTCATCGACGAACTCGGCGCGCCTGGCGTGCTCGTGCTCGCGGCGGATTGGGCCTTGCTCGATCCACGCCTGACCGATCGCGTGGCCGAACGGGTACTGATGGATCCGGAGGCTCGTCACGTCGCGTTCGCGCAGGCACCCGCGGGCCTGACGGCGTGCGCGCTGGCGAGGCCGAGCGTCAAGGAAATCGCGGAGAATCTCGAAGCGGGGCTCATGGCGAGCATCGGCGGGCTGCTTGCCTACACGCCGCACCTGCCCCGGCCCGACCCCATCGCGCGCGACATCCGCGTGGCGGTCGATCCGACCCTGCGAGACCTGGGCCGTCGGGTGATCCCCGACAGCGCGGATCGGCGGGCCTTGCTCATGCCCGCATTGCGCGAGGCCGCCAATGGAGTCACCGCGACCGCTTCGCTCTGCGCGTTGTACGAACTCGCGCCGCAGCGACCGACGCACCTGCGGGCCGTGCTGGGTGACGAGCCCGACGACGACCTGTGGCAGCGCGTGCTGGCGTTCGCGCGCGGCGCGAGCGACGCCGCGATCACGCTCGACTGCGGCTTGTGCGGGTACACACCTTTCGCCGACGAACTCGCTCGAGCGTTGCACGAGGCGGGCGCGGCTTCGGTCCACGCTCGCACTCCCCTGGGGTGGGGGCAAGAGGAGATCGATCGGCTGCTGGCCAGCCCGGTGGACATCATCAGCGTGGACGTGACCGATGCCGACTTCCCGCCGTCGCTCGAAGCCTTCACCCCAGCGCCCGGCGGCGGATTGCGCGTACCGTTGATCGTGCCCAGGCTGCATCGCAACGAATCGATGCTGCCAACGCTGCTGGCCCAGTACGACGCGGCGCTGATGAACTACGGTGGAGCGATGATCGAGGCGGAAATGCCTGAAAACGCAGGGCGTTTGACACCCTTGCCCTTGCCGCGTACCGCTCGACTCAGGCTCGAACGCGAGAACCGTCAGACCAACGCCGCGTCGGCCGAGCACGCTGGATGCCCCGCACGAGCATGAGCGGGCGTGCCTCGACCATCGCGGTGATCCTGGCCCGGGCCGGCAGCAAGGGCCTGCCGGGCAAGAACCGCGCGCTCGTGGCGGGGCGGCCCTGCGTGGCCTGGACGTTCGGGCATGTGCGCGAATCGTCGCTCATCGGGCGCGCGGGCGTATCGACCGACGATCACGAGATCGCCGCTCTGGCGGTCGAGGCCGGGCTGGAGCACTGGCAAAGACCGCCCAACTTGGCGAGCGATACCGCGACCGTGGATGCCGCGACGCGCATGGCGCTGCAACAGGCCGACGAGCGCGAGATCGTGCCCGCCGAGGCCGCGGTCGTAATACTGTACGCCAACGTGCCCGTGCGGCCGGCGAATCTGATCGATCGCGCGCTCACGCTCTTCCACCAGACCGGTTGCGACAGCGTGCAGAGCTACGCCGCCGTGGGCAAGCACCATCCGACGTGGACCGCCCGCGTGAGCGACGATGGACGCGTGCGACCGTGGGAGGGCGAGCGGTTGTTCGGCGGGGTGTATCGGCGGCAGGACCTTGTGCCCGCGTTCGTGCCCGATGGCGGTGTGATCGTCGTGCGGCGCTCGTGCCTCGACGCGGCCGGCCAGAACGCCACCACTCCGCACGCGTTCCTAGGCGCCGACCATCGCGCCGTGACCACCGAGCCGGGTGATGTGGTGGATATTGATGGCCCGATCGACCTGGCCGTGGCCGACCAACTGCTCCGGCAGAGGCTCTCTTGATCGGAAGGGACACAACCCGGCCTCGCCAGCGGGCCTACAACAAACCCTGATGCGCGTGCTCTGGATCTTTTCTTTGCCTCGCAGCGGGTCGTCGGTGACGGCCTACGCGGCGGCGCACGCGCTGGGCTGCCCGGTGGCCGACGAACCACTGGGCCCGTGGGACCGCACGGTCGAGCCGTACAACTATCCGCCCAATCAGGCCGAACTGGTCAAGGCGCACCTTGCCGGTCAGTGCATGTTGGAAGACCCCGCGACGATCGAACTGGCCCGCCGCGTGCTGAAGGACATCGCCGGCGGTAGCGACACGCTCGTGGTCAAGCACCCCCACTTGCGGCCGCCGCCCGAGCAGTTCGGCCGTGCGTTTCCGGATCACAAGGCCGTGTGGCTGGCGCGCAACCCGCTGACCCGGCTCAACAGCCTGTATGCGCGTGGCTGGACCGATGCGCTGCGGGCCAACTTCGAGCTCGACCACTACAAGATGTTCGCCGCGAACTGGGCGGCCTCGCCCGTCCCGCTCACGTTCGAGCGGTTTCGCGGCAAGCCAACGGCGTTCTTCAAGATGCTGTTCGAGGCGTGGGGGCTCGAACCCGACAAGGCGCGCGTGAACGCCGCAGTGGAGTACGCGGGCGGCCATTATCACGGCTCATCGAAGGAACTCGAAGACCGTGCTCCTTCGGCCGCGCCGAGCGAGAAGTCCAAATCGCTCCCCGAGCACGCGGTGCGGATGTATCTGGCCGACCCGCAGATCATCGAGATGATGAAGCGTAACCGCTGGCCTCGGAAGGCCTCGGCCTACCTGTAGGTATCGTTACCGCGACCCGACGAAACGCACGGCGACGGCGGCCCAAGGCTGCCACGCGGCGGGGTCGCCCTCCCACCACAAGAGCGAACTCTCGATGGCCGGCGCGGGCATCGCGCCGGTGCCGGGCAGGGGTTCGTCGAGGGGAACCAGGCGCACGCCGGTGCCCAATCGTGCCAGGCCGTCGAGCAGGTTGAGCAAGGCCTCTGGGGAGGCCGAAGCCTCGGCCAGGAACACCGTCGGGGCGGCGGCCATGACGAACTCGATCTGGCCCAGCGGTCCCCGGCCGGTTGCGGAGATCGGACCCTCACCGATGCCATCGAGGCCGACAAGACGGGCATGGTCGGGAGTGGCCAGGGCGGCGACGAGTTCGCTCTGGGCATCGTGGAGCCGCCAGGAAGACGCGACCGGCTGGGCGGCCACTGCAAGGGCGGTTTCGCGGGCGGCATCGGTTTCATCGACCGTGACCACGACCAGCAGGCGACCGGCCAGCGCGCGCTCGAGCGCTTCTTCCACCGGCATGTCCAGGCGAGCGGCCAGGATCTCGACGGCCGAGGGTGCGAGCACGCGCGGCGTTGGAC
>CAYGTM010000048.1:0-10277 GCA_964352795.1 uncultured Phycisphaera sp. | reverse complement strand
GCCCGCAGCGCCTCGCCCGCCCGGTTCCCCGCAGGCAAGGCGTCTCGGTGATCGTGAATGATCGCCCCGATATCGCCGTGCTCTCGGGCGCGGCGGGCGTCCATCTGGGCCAGGGCGATCTTGGCGTGGCCGACATTCGCAAGATCGCGCGCGAGCGGCTGCTGGTGGGCGTCTCGTGTTCCACACTCGATCAGGCCCGCCGGGCGGCGAGCGATGGGGCCGACTATCTCGGGCTTGGGCCCATGTTCCCGTCGGGTACCAAACCGAAGGACCACCTCAGCGGGCCGGCACTGATCGAGTCGGTGGCGGCCGATCCACTCGCGGGCGGGCTGGGGCATCTGGCCATCAGCGGCATCACGAGCGAGAATGTCGGCGAGTTGGTGGCTCGGGGCTGCACCGGCGTGGCCGTGTGCGGCAGCGTGTGCGGTTCGGCCGACCCCGAAGCCGCCACGCGCGGGCTGGTCGGGGCGATGGAAGCCGCCCGCGTCACGGCTCCATCCCAGTTGGGCCCCGGGCGTTCCGGCTAGACTGGCGCATGGCGATCTCATTCCAGGAACGTGTGCTCAGCAACGGCATCCGATTGATCGGCGAGGTGGACCCCGCGGCCCACAGCGCGGCGGCGGGCTTCTTCGTGCGCACGGGCGCTCGCGACGAACCTCCGACGGCGATGGGCGTGAGCCACTTCCTCGAGCACATGATGTTCAAGGGGACCAAGGATTTATCCGCCGAGGCGTTGAACGCCGCGATGGACGATCTGGGCGCGAGCAACAACGCGTACACGTCCAGCGAGCTGACGTGCTTCTATGCCCACACGCTGCCGGGCGCGTTGCCCGACGCGGCCAGCCTGCTGGGAAGGATGATGCGGCCCGCCCTGCGCGAGGCCGACTTCGAGACCGAGCGCGGCGTGATCCTCGAAGAGATTGCCATGTACGACGACAACCCGTTCTGGGTGCTGCTCGAGGCGGCCAGCGAGCGGCATTACAAGGGCCACGCGCTTGGCCATCGCGTGCTGGGGACCAAGGAGATCATCGCCCAGTTGCCCGTGCGTTCGATGCGTGAATACTTCGACCAGCGATATACCGCCGAGGCCACGGTGGTGGCCCTCGCTGGCGCGCTCGACATGGACGAGGTGGCCGGCGTGCTGGAAGCGTTGGATGAACCCTGGACGCACGGCGATCCCCCGCCGCGTGGGCCCGCGCCCGAGAGCGGCGGTGGTCGGTTCGAGCTGCGGCGCGAGAGCGTGTCGCGCGGGTACACCATCGCGCTGTGGCCCGCGCCGGCGTTGCAGGACGAGCTGCGCCACGCGGCGCGGTTGCTCGCGCAGGTGCTCGGTTCGCCGGGCAATAGCCGGTTGCATTGGGCGCTGGTCGAGCCCGGGCTGGCCGACGAGGCGGCGGCGTCGTACATGGGCCAGGACGGCGCGGGCGAGTTCATCGTGTACGCCAGCGGCGATCCGGACAAGCTCGACCAGATCGACGAGGTGATCGCCGGCGAGTTGGCCAAGGTCATCGACGAGATGAAAGAAGACGACCTCGAACGGTTGCGCGCCAAGGCGGCGACCGGCGTCACGGTGGGGGGGGAGCGACCATCGGACCGCATGCAGCGCCTGGGCGCGCGGTGGACCTTGCTGGGCGATTACCTGCCGTTGGAAGAAGAACTGGCCCAGGTGCGCGCCGTGACGCTCGATGATTTGCGCGAGGTCGCGCGGCTGTACCCGCTCGTGCCCACGACGCAGGGCGTGCTCAAGCCGGCGTGAGGCGATCGATCAGGCGGCGCGCTTGTCGTTGCCCGGCTCGAAGGTGCGCAGGGCGTTTCCCCCGGCTTTTTCGGCGGTTTCCATGGCACGATAAGCGATGGCCAGCAACTGGCGCGGCTTGGTGAACACGTCGTAGGTCGGGCCGTTGCAGCCGGTCAGCCCCGCGCTGGTGCTCTGGCGATTGGGGCCACGAAAGGCGTTGTGCCATGACGAGATGACGCCGGTGAGCGTGGGCAGGGTCGAGGTGCAGAGCACGATGACGGTCGCGTCGTCGAAGCTGCCCAGCCGGGCGTTTTCAAGGCTTTCGCACGCATTCTGGAGCGATTCGGTGATGTCGATGGCGGCGACATCGCCCGCTTCGAGGCCCTCGGTCTCGATCAACTTCGCAAAGCCGTCGAGTCGGATGATGGCCAGGCTGATCGGCGTGCGATCGACCGTGCCTTGCTCGAAGACCGATTCGAGGTGGCGTTCGATGGCCAGGCGGGTCATCGCGCCGGTGATGGGGTCGACCAGGTCGCCGTCGCGGATGACCGACGACACCGAGCCGTGGCTGAGCAAGTCCTTCTCGGTGGCCGGCGCGGCTTGCAGTTCCTTGGCCTGCTTGAGCAATGCATCGGCGTCGACGGCCGTGCCGGTGTCGAGCTCGAAGAGCCGCGAGACTTCCTTGGCCGCGGCCGCGGTCTGCTTGAGGATTTCGTCGCAGGCGGTCTTGTCGAGGCTGAAGTAGCGGTTGGCCTGGTCGTAGAGTCGCTCGAAGCAGGCGGCCTTGTCTTCGTACGTCAAGGCCTGATGCACCGAGTTGCCCAGCGACACGCAGCGCACGACTTCCTTGAGTTCCCCCGGGGCCGCCGTGGGGCGCTCGTGGAAGCGGATGGGTACGCTGAGTTCGTCGGGCAGTTGCCACTTGCGCGCCAGCAGCGCGCCCACCTCGGGGTGCTGCATGTCGAAGGCACGCAGTTCCGCGGCGGCCAGGCGGCGGTGATCGGTGGCGGCGGTCAGGAGCACTTGCTCGTACGGCGCGCCCAGGGCCTGAAGCATGGCCATGATGCCGATGTCTTGCAGCAGCCCGCCCAGGAATGCTTCGTCGGCCACCTCGCGCGCCACGCGCTGGGCGATGATCTTGGCCGCCACCGCCGAATAGATGCCGCGGCGCCAATAGTCCACCGGATCGAAGCCATCGGTGTAGGCGGACTCCATCGCGGGCACCAGCGAGAAGCCCAGCGTCAGGTTGCGCAGCTCGCGCATGCCCAGCACGACCAGGGCCTTGTCGATGGTGGCGCACTTGGTGCGCAGGCCGAAGAAGCTCGAGTTGACGGTCTTGAGAATCTTGGCCGACAAGCCTTGGTCGAAGCGGATGGTCTCGGCCAGCTCGTTGACGGTGCAGTCGGGATCCTGGCTGAGTTCGAGGACGCGCACCGCGGTGGCCGGCAGCGACGGCAACGAATCGCACGAGAGGATTTCCTCGATGGCGTACGCGTCCATGGTCTGGCTTCCTCGGGAGGGGCGATCTTCCCGAGCCTGCCTACTCGCGCAGCTCGATGCGATCGCCAAAGACGGCTCGTGCTGCTGGTATCGGCCTGCCGAGCACCCACATCCAGTAGGCGCACAGGAAGGCCGCCGATCGGGTCCATGTATCCGTGCCGGGATCGGTTCGCGGACGTTGTTCGTCGGTTATCGACCGCAGCGCTGCCAGCGTGCGCCCGCGCATGGGCCAGGCAGGCCCCGCGCCGACAGGTTTGTCGTGCTCGATGCGGCCGGCCTCGGGCAGGAAGTAGACCACGGCCCGCGCGCCCGATGGCGGGCTCGTGTCCGCAAAACTATCCAGGTCTGGTTTGTGTCCAGCCTCGTCGAGCAGGGCCCACTGGTATCGCGTCAAGTGCTCCATGTCGATGGCGTCGTAGGCGAGCAGGGCGGCCAGCGCGTCGAAGCCGCGCGGGTGGGGTTCTCGGACGGGCAGGGCCCGTTGCATGAGGTCGACGGCGAACATGGCGCGCCACAGGCTGGGCAGATCTTTTCGGAGTTGGTTGTGGGTGTGGGTCAGGTCCCACGCCGTGATGTTGGCAAGCTCGCGCGTGGGCTTCTCGTAGAAGACCACCCGGGCCCGAGCCAGCAGCTCGAAGCCGCCCGAGTAGGCCGACCGTTCCCGGCGAGACCCTCGGGCCAGCCCGCGCACCAGCCCGTGCTCGCGGCACAGCAGCGTGGCGAGCTGGCTGGTCTCGCTCCACTCGTTATGGCGCAGGCAGATGGCGTCGTCGTGAATAGGCGGCATTGGAAGCTGACCAGGATCGGGTGCGAACAAAACACTACGCTTGCGCGTGGACTGGTACGCATTCGTGGATGACATCCTGATTCAGGAACCGGATCGTGTGATCACGCGGCACCGCCTCGACAGCGCCGATCCGTTCTTTCGGGATCACTTCCCCGGGCGGCCCGTGCTGCCGGGCGTGCTGGCCATCGAGGCGTTGGTGCAGGCTGGCCGGCTCGTGCTCGATGGTCGGGTGGAGGATGCCCCCAGGTGGGTGCTCGGGTCGGCCAGGGCCGTGCGATTCAGCCGGTTTCTCACGCCCGGGCAGTGGCTGGTGTGCGATGTCCGGCTGCTGGGCGTGAAGGCCGGCGAGGCCAAACTGGCCGTCAGCGGGCACGCGAGCGAGGACGGCCAGTGCGAGCCGAGCGATCTTGAGGGCCTGCCGACGGCGGTTTCGGGCCGTCTGACGCTCCGCCCGGCCCGTTTTGGGGCCACCTGGAACCCCCAGGGCTCATAGCATCGAACCCCGAAGACTGTTGGGGCGACCGATGGGCCACGACGGAGGCGCTATGACGCGAGACGAGATCCAGACGAAGGTGCAAGACGTGCTGGCCGAGGTGCTGGGCATCGATGAGGACGAGGTGACCCCCAGGGCAACCCTCACCGGCGATCTCGGGGCCGAGTCCATCGACTTCCTGGACATCGTCTTCCGCCTCGAGCAGGCCTTCGACATCAAGATCGAGCAGGGCGAGTTGTTCCCCGAGAATCTCCAGCAGGACGCGGCCTATGTGCAGGACGGCGTGCTCACCGAGCCGGGCCTGGCCGCCCTGCGTGAGCGGCTGCCCCACGCCGAGGTCGACGCCATCGAGGCCGACCCGCGCCTCAGCCGCGTGGGCGAGATCTTCACGGTCGACGCCATCATCACCTTCGTCGAGCGCAAGCTCGGCGCGACGGCCTGAGCCGCCCATGCGCTGGCTGTGGATCGACCGCATCCTGGCGCTCGAGCCGGGCACGCGACTGGTCGCGTGCAAGACGGTCAGCCTGAGCGAGCCGCACCTGCACCAGCACTTTTCCGCGACCGGCACGCGGCCGGCCATGCCCATCGTGCCGGCCCCGCTCATCATCGAAGGCATGGCCCAGGCGGGCGGCCTGCTGGCTGGCCACGCGCGCGGGTTCAAGGACGACGTAGTGTTGGCCAAGCTGCGCAAGGCCGAGCTGAACTTCGAGGTGCTGCCCGGTGCGACCATCGAGTTCGAGGCCACGCTGACGGCCATCGACGACGCCGGCGCGTCTGTCGATGGCTCGGTGCGCGTGCATGACCCGGCCTGGAATTCGCCGCGGGAGCTTGGCTTGATCGACCTCATGTTCGCGCATGTGGCCGCCGAGCGAGATTCGTTGTTGATCGCCGAGGCGTTCCGCACTCTCATCAGCGCGAGCGTGCTAGCGGGTGGGAAGGGTGTCGAGCAGATGATTCATTAGTCGCGAGATTGCGCCGCTTCGCGGAAGAGATCGATCGGCGCGTCGTGGCCGGTGAAGGCCTTGAACTGATCGGCGGCCTGCGCCACGAGGATGTCCAGCCCGTTGATGACCCGCAAGCCGCGCGCGGTGGCGGCCTTCACGAGCGGCGTTTCCAGTGGGTGGTACACCGTTTCGACGACTGTCGCTTCGCCCAAGGCGTCGGCTGATACAGGAGATTCTCCAGGAGCGGGGCCGCCAGCCATGCCCATTGGCGTGCATTGGATAATCGCGCGCATGGGTGGGAGATTGTCGAGAGATTCGAGGTAGATGCCATCCGGGAGGCTCCCGGCCAGCTCGCGCGCTCGTTCGGGCGTGCGGTTGTGGACGTGGACTCTTGCCCCCGCGTCGGCCAGCGCGAACGCCGCGGCCCGGGCCATCCCACCCGCGCCAAGTACCAGCACCACCGCGTCTTGCACATTCACGCCCGCGCGCGAGAGGCATCGCACAACAGCGGGGCCATCGGTGTTCATGGCACGGATCGCGTTTCCATCACGCCGCAACGTGTTCGCGGCACCGCACCGTTCGGCGAGCGCGTCGATCATCCAGCCCTGCTCGCGTGCGAGCCGAACAAGGTTCTCCTTGTGCGGCATCGTGACGCTCAATCCCATCAGGTCGAGCGCATCGAACGCCAGCAACTCGGTGAGCGTGGCCTTCAGCGATTCGTAACCCGGCGCGACGGGCATGGGCAGGTACACACCGTCGTATCCCACGCGCTCGAAGCCGGCGTTGTGCATGGCGGGCGAGCGTGAGTGCTCGACGGGGTCGCCCACGATACCGAAGACCTTCGTGGTGCGCGAGATGGCGCGGAAGCGGTACAGGTCCAAGAGTTCGGCAATCGTCGGCTGGCCCGGAGCGGTGGTGCTCGCGGGCTTCAGGCTGGCGAACGTGAGGAAGCCGCCGAACTTGGGTGCGAGCACGCGGCTCATGAGCCCATACGCGCCCATGCCCAGGGCGATGGTGGGGCGGTCGCGTTGGTTCAAGATGTCGAAAAGTTCGAGGTTGTCGCGCAGCGAGCGCGCGCGGTAGGCGATCTTGTGAATGGCGGCGTTCTTCTGCTCGCGCAACGCCAGCAGATCGCGCGCGAGCGTCGCGGGGCGGCACTCGAAGTCGTGCAGGCTCAGGACCAGGCCCGTGCTCATCTCGCGCTGCTGCTTGTCGTGATCGACCGACAAATCAATCTTCTGCCGCAGGTTCATCGAGCGGGTGTACGCGGCCAGTTCGACATCGAGATACCGGGGTGGGTGCTCGGCGGTGCCCAGGCGCTCAAAGAGCGCGATGCGAGCGGTCTCATCGCCGTCGTATTCGCCGCCCTCCCACGCCGGGCGGCAGGTGGCGATGCACGCCAGTGGCGAATCCGCGATCAGCGACACGCAAGCGTCGATGGTGGCGTCTTCGTTGGCTTCGTCGCCGTCGAAGAAGGAGTCGAGGCGGAACTCCACCAGATCGGCACCGGCCAGGCGCGCGTGGTTGGCGTCGGCCAGCGCCTGGGCAGGGTCGTCGACGGTGATGGGCACGCACACGAGGGTGGGCATGACGCGCAATCAGACCGCCGCGCCGCGGAACAGCGCGACGCACGCCGTTTGCCCGTGGAGGAAGGTGCGGCCCTGGATGGGCCCGATCTCGCCCGAGCCGAAGAAGCCGGCGATGGGCATGGGGTGGCCCAGGCCGCGCGGGGCCGAACCGATGGCCGGGGATCCTTTGCGGACGGCCTCGAAGGCGCGGCGGACGGTGGCCGCGTCGTGGTTGGGCTGCTCGAACAGGCGCGTGCCGCGCCCGTTGCAGGTGATGAGCAAGCAGCCCGCGGGGTGTTCGTGGAGCTTCTGGGCGTCGAGTAAAAGTTCGAGGTCTTCGTGCGCGGTGCTCGCGTCGCGCGCGTGCAGGCGGACGGTCTGGCCCAGGCGAACGTAATCGCTCAGGGCGATCGAGCCGTCGGCCTCGTTGGCGCTCATGATGTTGCGCACGACGAAGTCGCCGCGCCCGAAATGGCGGCGGTGCTCGTCGGCCACGATCCCCAGGAACACGCCGCGCGAGAGCAACTGGCGGTCGTCCTCGTCCAGATCGGCGATGACTTCGCGGACGGCCTCGAACGCGGGACGCCCGCCCAGGCGGCTGACGATATTGCCCTGGCCTATCGTCACGATCAACTTGGGGCCGATGGGCCGGCAGCCCTGGCTGACGACGGTGTCGATGGTGATCGGGCCGTTGATGGACAGGCCCACGCCGCCGTCGCGGACGACCTGCCCGTCGACGATGAAGGCATTGCCGCCCGCGCGGTTGTCGGCCGACGCCATGCCGCCCAGGGTCAGCGGGCGCTGGTCGTCGCTCAGGCCCAGGCGGGCGGCCTTGTCGATGGCGCTGATGGTGCGCGCGGTCGGCAGGCCGAACGGGTCGGGAAACAGGATGGTGGCGCGGTGCTCGTGGGTCATGCCCGCGATGTCGCGCACGCGCTCGACCTGGTTGGGGTTGGCTGGGTCGATGGTGCCCAGCCGAGAGAGCGGGAAGGCGCGCACGTCCACGCTCGGCATGTGGCAGGCCAGCACGCTGATGCCCGGCCGATCTTCGAGTTCGATGGAGCCGCCCAGCACCGATTCGGCCGAGCAACCAACGATGGTGGCGTTGGGCATGGCGGCCCGAGCGGCCGAGGCGACCAGGCCCGCCTGGCCGACGTGCGCGCTCGAGAAGAAGACCATCGCCAGGTCGGCCGAAGCCGGGCCCTGGGGCAGTTGCTCGACGGCCTGATCGAAGGCCTGCCTCGCCGCGTGCTCGGTGCGGTCGAGCGAAGAGAGCCCCGCTGCCATGAGTGTGGCCGGGACGGCGGATGTGGTGCCTGTGCTCACGAGAGAAGTGTACGGACGTGGGCAAGGCGCGGGTGCAACGCGTGTGGGTTTGCCAGCGATATTGCGCACATCCGTGGGCGTTACCCTGATACAAAGCGAAACTGGCCACCCGTGGCCACTTGCGAATCAAGGGGCTTCGTGGACCGTGTATCGCTCAGGCGAACAGGCCCATCTGTGCATCGTCGGGCAGGGCCTGCATCGGTGCGAGGCGGTCGGCCAGGCACTCGCGAGAGACGACGTAGACGTATTCCTTGTTCTTCAGGTGGCTCACCTTGCCGACCTTGTCGCCTTGCGGGTTGTAGATCCCGATCTGGGCGCCCACATATCGCTTGAAGTCGTTTTCGATGGTGGTCACCTTGCCGTGGCCGTTCCAGAGTGACGCCAGCATGGCTTCCATCTCGGCCCTTGCCAGGTAACCCTCGTTGTTGAAGGATACGACCAGCACCGGCGCTCGGACGGCGGCGAGCAGTTGGCGCATGATGCCCGCGAAGCGCGGGCGCGAGTTGAAGACGCTCTGGCGCTGCCGAACGTCCACCCGTTTGCACGCGATGCCGTAGACCTCGGGCTTGTCCCACCTCACGAGCGACTCCCAGACGTGGTAGTTGCCCAGGTAGGAATGCTGGTTATACGGCGGGTCGATGTAGGCCACGTCGGCCTCGAGTAGGCCGGCAGCTTCGATGGCATCCAGGCATGTGGCCCGGCCTTTGCCTTGCGTGGCCTGCGGAAGAACATTGGGCACGCGAAGCTGGAGGTCGTTGGAAGCGCGGGCCGCCCACGACTTGAGGTACGCCATCTGGAGGCCCGTGGTCGAATCCACGCGATCGGCGGCTTCCATGAGCGAGACGAGCATGACCGCTTCGAGTTCGGGATCGAGCCCCTTGGCGGCGATCGCCTCGCGGATGGCGTCGATGCGCTGGCCGTTCTTGGGCTGGAAGAACCGGGACTTCACGCAGAACGTCTCGGTGAAGTAGCCCGGCTTGCCGGGCATGGCGTTGAACTCACGCACCAGCCGCTGGGCGTCTTCGAGCACGTCTTGGGCATCGGCCTGGACATAGCACCGCGCCAGCGTGGCGGCGTAGGCGTTGTGGTCGTTGGCCAGCACGCGATAGCCCGCGGCCTTGAGGGCGTGCCCCACTCGAGAGGTGCCCGAAAAAAGATCGGCCACCGATTGTGCATCGGTGGCGCGTCGCACGGCTTCGAGGATGATGGGGATGAGGGTGCGCTTGGAGCCGATGTATTTGATCATCGGGGGCTCATGGCGCTCGGCTCAGTTCCCCGGCTCGGTCGCGTACTGGACCTTTTCGGATTCCTCGGAGCGGAGGACGACGACGTTGGAGGCGTTGATGGTGCTCAGGCGGAGGTCGGCGCGTTGGGTGGCACCGCCGCTGATGCCCACCAGCACGCCCAGCTTGCGGTCGAGGTCCAGGCCGTCACGGGGCTCGATGTAGCCCAGGGTGCGGGGGGTGCCCTCACCAACGGAGACCAGGCGGTACATGAGCGGCAGGCGGTTGCCGTTGTAGACGGCGCTCTTTTCGAGCTTGCCGACGTAGTCGTAGATGGCCGAGGCTTGGAGCTGGGCCATGGCCTCGGTGCTCTGCTGGTTGCCTTCTTTGAGGCGGGCCTGGGCGGCGGCCACGTCTTGCAGGCTCTGCTGGAGCTGCTTGCGGATTTCGAGCAGGGTCAGGCGCTGCTGGAGCCAGGCGCGGGTGGAGGCGTCGTCCTGGCTGTCGGGCGTGGCGGCCAGCACGCGCTCGAAGGCGGCGACGAGTTCGTCGACCTCGGCCGCGAGGGTGCCCTGGCGGCGTACGGCGTCGAAGGCGGCCGAGAGTGCGTCGAGGCTGGGCAAGGGGGCGAGGGCGGCCCCGGGGCGCTGGCCGGGCTCGGTGCGCATTTCGAGCTCGACGGGGGCGGGGTTCTCAGC
>CAYGTM010000047.1:6421-10417 GCA_964352795.1 uncultured Phycisphaera sp. | reverse complement strand
GTTGGTGCGGTCGAGGTGGTGGGGGAGGTCGTGGGGTAGGTCGTGCTCGACGACGTCGCGGGAACAAGCTCGATCTCTCCAGGCGGGACCATGCCGTGCGCTTCCCACGGCCCGCCACCGCGGATCGACAGCAGCGCGGGAATCGACGAGAGATTCACCGCCGCGATCGATCCGCCCACGAGGCCGCCCGCATCGTCGGCGACCCAGGCCAGCCACCGCGGCTGGCGATCGAGGTACGCCAGCACGGTTCGCGTGATCGCCTCGTCGCTCGCGCCGGGGCGCACGATGGCCAGGATCAGATCGTTGAGGTCCTCGGCGCGGGTGGGCCAGATCGGCAGCGCGGCGTCGGGCGTGCGCAGCCAGCGGGTCAGCGTGCCGATGAGCCGGTCGGCCAGCGCCGGGTCGGTCTGGCGCAGGCGTTGCTCGGCGGCGCGCCAGCGTGCCCGGCTTTGCTCTGCCCAATCGTGCAGGATCGGATCATCCCACGCCGGCGCTGGCGGCTCGACGCCCAACACGGCCAACGCCAGTTCGGCCCGCCAACGGAGCATCGGATTGGCCAACTCGGGCTCGACGAGCGCTCTGGCTCGAGCGTGAACGACCGTGGCGGGTTGGGCGGCGCGGGTGATCGTCGATCGTGGAGACTCGCCGAGCGTGGGCAGCACCCAGAACGCGGGCAGCCGACGGCCTGCCATCCAGACCGATTGCCCCAGAGCGCCTTGTGGCAGCGGCGCGACGAGCATGGTCGTGGCGCCCTCGGTGGCCATGCCGGCGCGCCGCCACGGGCCGGCATCGGGCAGCCAACTCGAGCCCGGCGAAGCGGGCTCGGAGCGCGCGAACGTGGTGATGGACGCCGGGATGCGTTGGCCGTCGCTCAGGAGCAGCGGTGGTGGTTCGCCGGATGTGGGTTGGGCCCAGGCCGCGCCCGCCCGATCGATGGGCGACACCAGCGTCGCGGCGGCGACCAGCGGGGTCGGAGATTCGATCAGGATCGGCCGCGGCGATGGCTGGGCGCAGCCCATGAGCACGATGAGCACGATGCTCGCGGCGACGGCCGCCGTGTGGATGAAGCGTTCGGGATGGGTGAGCCACGGACCACGCATGGTGCATGGTACGGGCGGCCGGTCCGGCGGTTTCGCGTGTCACGGTGCGAGCTTCGGGGTCGTACGCCAGCCGACGGGCGACGATGGAGGCTGCGTGGAGTTCCCAAGCGGGACGGCGCGTCGCTCATTACTCGGTTTCTGTATTGGGCCCCCGTCCTGTCCGGCCCGTACGATCGCCCCGACGCGCCGCGACGTGGTCATGCTCTTGTTGCTGCTCGCCGCGAAGGGCTCGATGGGGAGAAGAAGTTCGAACGCGGAGGTCGCCAAGGGCGCGGAGGCGTGGCCCCGGGCAATGGGCAATCGGCAATGGGGTCAGAGCGGATGAACGCCTCCTTCCGAGCCGCGAGCGTGAGCTCGCGGACCCCGAGCGGGATTGAACGCGAAGGACGCGAAGGGCTCGATGGGGAGAAGAGTTTTCAATGCGGAGGTCGCAAAGGGCGCGGAGGCTTCGCCATGGGCCCGGGCCTCTTCCTCCCTCCCCCGCTCCCAGCGGGGGAGGTGCCGAGTCTTCGAGGCGGAGGGGGTCTTCGAGCGGCGGGTTTCGCACGCGAAGGGCGCGATGGGCTCGAAAGCGGAAACCAACGAGCCCGTCACGCCAGTGGCGGTGGCGGCTTTCCGCCCGGGTTGGAGCATCCTTCGATCGTGGCATCGCGGTGAAATGCCGTCTCCATTCGCATGATGACGGTACACTGCGCAATCATGAGTACCAACCCGCCGAGCATGATTCAGGCGCTGGAGGCGATCCAACGGTTCATGGGGCCAAACCTCACAGGACGCATCGGGAGTCTTGAAAATGCGATGCGAGGTCGCGATGGAACCCAATGCGTGTCCGAGAGTGAGTTGCATGGCGTCACCAGCGACCTGCTCGCGGCCGCGTACGCCGTCAAACTGGCCGCGGCTCAGATCGATGTGGTGATCCACGCCGTGGGTGGCCTCATGCTGATCCCAAAGATCCTGGAGCCCGGAGAGACAATCCAGGCGTTGTCGCTGGGCGCTGGCAATACCGGGCGCGACTTTGATCTGGAGACGGATCGGCGCGTCGCGGAGTTCAAGTTTATCCACTGGAAGGGTGGACCTGAGAGCATTCGGAAGAACAACCTCTTTAAGGATTTCTTTCTTCTGGCCGAGCATCCCACTCCCAAGTGCAAGGAGTTGTACGTCTTGGACACCACACTTCCCCTCAAGGCGATGCGGGGAGGACGGTCACTCAAGAGTGTGCTGAGCAAGAACGTCAAGCTCTGGGAAGCGTTCAAGCTGAAGTACGGCGATGCCTACAAAACTGTCGGCGACTATTATGCGGACCACCAGCACAAGGTGGCCATCCGGGACGCGGCTCCGATGATCCCCCAGCTTGTCCAGATCGTCGACGCCGTGCCAGAGACTGGCGACGGCCCATGAGTCGGCCCGCACGCATCGGATAGCCTCCCCGATCTGGCCACCGGATTGCCCGGCGGCGTACTCACCGAACCCAACGAGGCTATCGCGCTCTCCGGCGAGGCCATCAAACTCTTCGCCGGGGCTGATCGGCTCCGCGCGAGGGCTGTACGAGAGTCGGAGAGGGCTGTTGCGCTCCGCGCGGGGGCTGTACGAGAGCGCGAGAGGGCTGTTGCGCTCCGCGCGAGGGCTGTACGAGAGCGCAATCGGACGATTATCTGGACGTGGGGTGGGGGCGTAGCCCGCCTGGGAGCGCCGCAACGCGGTTTTGGCCCCGGTGGGGGCCCGGGCCGGGGTGTGGATAAAAAAACTCTCGCGTTTGGGACAAACGCGAGTGGAGTCGGCCTTCTGGACCGCCGAAGTTAGGTTTGGGTCGCCCCGGCGCGTGCCGGGGGCCCACGGATGGGCCGCGTCGAGAAACATAACTTCGGCGTGACCGTAAGAAAGGACTCGTGCACCATGGCAGGCGATTCAGCAACCGTGCCCAGTGGAGACCGGGCGTCCCTCCAGTTCACCGAGCAGCGCAAGGCGGTGTGGACGGCCGCCGGCGCGGCCATCGGCCTGACGGTCGAGGACACCGTCGCGCTCGCGCAGAGCAGTGTCGACGCCCAGGCGGCGCTCGACGATCGCATCGCCCAGGCCGCCCTGGCCAAGAGCAGCACCATCACCTGGCGCACCAAGGCGGGCGCCAACCGCGACCTGGCCCGCGATCTCGTGCGCAAGATCCGCACCTTCGCCCTCGAGCAGGAGGACCCCGCGGCGGTCTACGCGCTCGCCCAGATCCCCGAGCCCAAGACGCCCGGCGACCTGCCCGAGCCGGCCGTGCCCACCGACCTCAATGTACGGTTGAACACCCAGGGCCGGGCCGTGCTTTCGTTCGAGTCCACCCGCTACGGCGGCACCGTGTGGACCGTTGAGCGCCGCACCGCCAGCACCCAGGGCACGCTCACCCCCTGGACGCTCGCGGGCACGACCCTGGAACGCACCTTCACCGACTTGAGTACCCCCGGGGGCGTGGGGGCGGTGCACTACCGCGTGCGGGCCGAGCGGCCCAGCGGCGTCAGCGACTTCTCCTCGCCCATCGTCCTGCCCTTCGGGGCCCAGGGCAACCAGGCGGCCGCCCAGGGCGAGCAGCAGGCCGTCGCCGGGTCCATCTCGCCCGCGCAGACCAGCGGCAAGGACGCGGGCTAGCCCACTCCGTGGGGGGGTTCTTTCGCTCCGCGGCGGGGTTTCTCCCTTCCGCGCTCCGTACCCGATTGCCGAGTGCCGGATCCCGATCGCCGCGAACGCCCTTGGGGGTTCGCGGTGGTTGGGTTTGGGCGCGTGGTGATCGGGGGATGGGGCGATGCCCAAGCCCCCCCACGGAGTGGCTTAGACCAGCTTCTGCCCGGGCAGCAGCGGGGGCATCGGGACGCCCAGGAGGTCGGCGAAGGCGCGGAGGAGGTCGGGCTCGGCGGGGGTC
>CAYGTM010000047.1:0-6411 GCA_964352795.1 uncultured Phycisphaera sp. | reverse complement strand
GGCGTCGTTGTCGGCGGCGGCTTCCAGGAGTGTTCCCTTGTGGCGGGGGGCGTCGGCGCGCAGGTCGGTGAGGGCGGCGTCGAGCCTGGCCGGGGTGCGGTCGGCGGCGCTGGGGAATACAAGATTCGGGGCCATGGCCGAACCCCCACCAGTGCCGCCTTGGCGCTGGAGCACGGCGGCGCCGGCGTCGAAGGCCTTCTTCGCTTCGCCGGGTTCTGTGTGGCCGGCGCGGGCGATGGCGCCGAGCATGGCGGAGATGGGTTGGCCGAGCTGGCCCAGGGCGTAGTACTTGACGCTCGGGGGGCGGGCGTTGGTGAAGCGCTCGTCCAGGTGGGCCTCGACGATGCGGAGCAGGGCCCACTCGGCGGTGGTCAGCTCGTCGTCGGCCATGGCGAGCTGGTGGATCACGGCCCGGAAGTTGGTATGTTGCGTCTCGCTCAGGCGCGACAGCGAGCCCAGGCAGAGGTCGATGAGGGGGAGCTTGAGGTCATGGTCGAGCGGGGCCACGTCCTTGGCCAGCGAGCGGACCAGGGCGGCCACGCCGGTGTCGGATTGCGCGTCGAGGATGTGCAGTTGCGTGCGGAGGCTGGCGTCGTCGCCCGTCCAGTGCATCAGCAGGGCGTACACGACCGCGCGGCAGCCGTAGGGGTCGCGGGCGGCGTCCTTGAGGGGACGCGGCATGCGGTCGAGCAGCGTGCGGGCGTGGCCGGCGTGCTCGTGGCCGGCGGCGCCGATGAGGGCGAGCAGCGGCAGGGCGGCGGCCACGCCGGTGGGCGCGACGCCCCGAGCGGCGCCCATGCGCTCGTGCATGATGTCTTCGAGCTGCTGGCGCGGGCCGGGCTTGCGGCGCTTGGACTTGGGTTGCTCTTTGGAGGGGCGCGGGGTGAGGAAGGTGCCGTCCCAGGTGGGCAGCACCGCCCTGATGCGTGTCTTGAGCGGCGGGTGGCTGGCCAGCGACGCCCCCAGGAAGCCCGAGGCGCCCACGCCCCCCACAGCGTTGCCGAAGAACATGTGGCTCATCTCGCGGGCGTGGGGGTTCATGATGGCGGCGCGTTTGGGGGCGCCACCCATGCGGCGGAGCGCGCCGCCGATGCCCTCGGGGTTGCGCGTGAACTGCACGGCGCTGGCGTCGGCCAGAAACTCGCGCTGGCGGCTGACGGCGGCCTGGATGAGGCGGGCGAACATGGAGCCGATGCCGCCGATGACGATGAGCCCCACGCCCAGCACGAGGATGACGATGGCGCCCTTGTTGTCCTTGCCGCGGGCCGCCGCGCCGTAATAGGTCGCGCGCATGAGCGTGTACCCGGCCAGGCTGAGCAGGACGATGCCGCCCAGGATGCCCACCAGGCGGATGTTCAGGCGCATGTCGCCGTTCAAGATGTGGCTGAACTCGTGGGCCATGACGCCCTGGAACTCGTCGCGCGTGAGCCCATGGACGCAGCCGCGGGTGACGCCGATGGCCGCGTCGCCGGTGGAGTAGCCCGCGGCGAAGGCGTTGATGGAGGATTCCTGCTCCATCATGTAGACCGGCGGCACGGGCACGCCGCTGGCGATGGACATCTCCTCGACGACGTTGAGGACCATGCGTTCGTCGGGGTCGGTGGTGGACTGGTCGATGGGCCGTCCGCCCAGGGCGAGGGCGACGCTCGACCCGCCGCCACGGAGCTCGCTGATGCGGTAGGCCGTGCCCCCGGCGATGAGCAGGGCCGCGCCGACCGCGCCGCCGGCGGCGAAGAGCACGAGCATGGCGGGGTCGGGCCCGCGGCCGGCCTCGTTGTCGTGCGTGATGAACGCGATGAGCACGGCCAACACCGCGACGGCAGCGCAAGTGAGCGTGACGGCGCAGATGTACAGGAACACCAAGAGGCTGGTGCGCTGGCGCGCGGCCTCCTGGCGGCCGAAGAAGTCGGTGGTCTGGAGGTGGGCCATGCGAAGAACTTAGAAGGCGACCTTGGGGGCGTCCTGGATGGCCGCCGAGTCGGCGAACTCGAGCAGGCCGGCGTCCTGGCCATGGCCGAAGAGCGGGGCGACGGCGACTTGGGGGAAGCTCTTCTTGTAGATGTTGTAGCGGGTGGCCCCGTCGTTGAAGGCCTGGCGGGCGAAGGCGACCTTGTTCTCGGTGGTGGTGATCTCTTCGGAGAGTTTGATCATGTTCTCGTTGGCCTTGAGGTCGGGGTAGGCCTCCATGACGGCCATGAGGCGGCCCATCGCGCCGGTGAGCTGGCCCTCGGCGGCACCCAGGCTCTGCATGGCGGCGGGGTCGCCCGGGTTGGCCGCGGCGGTGTTGAGGCCGGTCACCGCCTGGTTGCGGGCCGCGATGACGGCCTCGAGGGTCTCGCGTTCGTGGCTCATGTAGCCCTTGGCGGTCTCGACGAGGTTGGGGATGAGGTCGTGGCGGCGCTTGAGCTGGACCTCGATCTGGGCGAAGGCGTTCTTGAACTGCTCCTTGAGCTGGACCAGCTTGTTATAGATGGCGATGAGCCAGCCGATGCCGCCCAGGCCCACGAACGCGACGATGCCGACAATGACCAGGATGATCCACATGGACGCTTCTCCCCTTTCCTAGGATGCGCTCTGGGGCCCGGCGGGCCCAACCCCCACGCCAACCCCCACGAGAGAGTATTCGGGAATCATCCTATGGGCTTGCACGGGTGCCTGTCGCCGGGGTGGCAACAATGGCCGATGAGCCAGACCAGACCAGTGCCCGAGGGCTTCGTTCCGCTTGACCCGTACCGGCCCGAGGGGACCGCCCTCGAAGCGGCTGGCCGGTTCTACCAGATCATGAACCGGCGGAGAACGGTGCGGATGTTCAGCGACAAGCCCGTGCCGAGGGAGGTCATCGAGCACTGCCTGCTGGCGGCGGGCACGGCCCCCAGCGGGGCCCACAAGCAGCCGTGGCGGTTCGTGGTGGTGGGCGAGGCCGGGCTCAAGAGCAGGATCCGTACGGCCGCCGAGGAGGAGGAACGCGAGTTCTACAGCCGTCGCGCCACCGAGCAATGGCTCGAAGACTTGCGGCCGTTCGGCACCAACGACAGCAAGCCGTTCCTGGAGATCGCGCCGTGGTTGATCGTGGTGTTCAAGCTGATGAAGACCGACGACGGCGGGCAGGTGTACTACGTGAACGAGTCGATCGGCATTGCCACCGGCATGTTGCTGGCGGCGCTGCACCACGCGGGGCTGGCGACGCTCACGCACACGCCAAGCCCGCTGGGGTTCCTCAAAGATGTCCTCGGACGGCCCGACCACGAGCGGCCGTTCCTGCTGATTCCCGTTGGCTACCCGGCCGACGACGCGGTGGTGCCAAATCTGGATCGCAAGGGGCTGGACGAGATCAGCGCCTGGCACGAGTGAGTCGCGTCAACTCGGGCGGCCGTTCCAGCGATTGAAGCCCAGGCAGGCGACGGCCATGGCCGAAGCCCCGATGGCGGCCATGCTTCCCGAGCACAGCAGGACCATGCCCGTGAACCGAAGCGGGCCGATGGTGTCGTCGGTGCCCAGCATCTCGTAGCGCAGGAAGTAGCCATAGCGTTCCCATTCGGCGGTGGCGGTGGTGGACGATTCGGCGAGCATCACGAAGGGGTTGGTGAGCATCATGGCGTCGCCGATGATTTCGCTGTATTCGTACGCGACGTAATCGGTGGCCAGCGCGGCCATGATGGGCAGGCCAAGGAACAGCACGAGCGGGAAGATCAGGTTGAGCACCGAGGCGGTGACGCCCCGCTTGCACATGAGCCCCAGGCACACGCCCGTGCTGGCCAGCATGAAGACGAGCGAGGCGATGAGTAGCAGGCCGTGCCCCGCGCCGATGGGGTGGTACCAGCCGGCGATCATGGCCAGCGCGAGGTGGAAGCCCACGACGGCGGGCAGCAACCAGAGCCTGCGGATGGAGCCCAGCGTTTTGCCCAATACGATCTGCCAGGGCTTGACCGGGGTGGTGAGCAGCACGCTCCAGCTTCCCGCGTCGCGCTCCGAGGAGACCGAGGCCGGCGTGGTCAGGGCGGTCTGGGCGGTCAGCCCGAGGGCGAGGATGAACATGAGGGTGGTGGTCAGGCCCGGATGGTCGAGGCCGGCGGTGGCGTAGAGGATGAGCAGGATGGCGATGCCGATGCCAAAGGCGATGATGGTGCGCGTGCCGCTGCCGATGGCGTTCTGGCGCAGTTCGCGCCAGAGCACCGGGCGGTCGCCGACGTGGCGCGCTTCGCGCGACTTGCCCTCGCGCTGCATGCTGGGTGTTTCGCCGCCGGGCACCACCAGGCGGCTGAACACGCTGCCCGAAGCCGTGCCGGCGGCCTCGCGCTTGAGCACGCCTCGCAAGACGAGGATCGAGAACAGCACGATGCCGGTACTGGTGAGCATGAGGTAGCCCAGCGACGAGAGCCAGAAATCTCGAACGTCGGCGACCGACGGGCCGGCGATGCTCTCGGGATTGAGTACCAAGAGCAAGGCCACCGGAGTGATGCACTTGAAGAAGAAGTTCTTCTCATTGGGCATCACGCTCCACTCGGTGACCATCATGCCAAGCCACGGCAGGAACACGAGCACGGCCGTGGAGCACAACGCGAAGAACACCACCGAAGGCGTGCGGCGGTGCCAGATGCTGAACATGAGCGCCAGCGACGCGCCAAGCACGCCCAGCGCCAGGCCCAGGACCATGCTGGCCAGGATGGCCTCGGCCTCGACGCCGCCGAACACGCGCAGCGCCAGCAGCATCGGCATGGGGACGAGCGCGAGGATCACCAGTTGCACGGTGCGGGCCGTGAGCTTGCCCAGGATAATGTCGCGGCTGGTGAGTGGCGTGGTGAGCAGGGTGGAGAGCGTGCGCTGGCGTTTCTCATCGGCGATGGCGCCGGCGGTCAGCACCGGTGCGATGAGCGCGAGGGCGCACATCTGCACGATGGCCACGGTGCCCAGCATCGCGGGGGCCAGATCCTCAAGGAGTGACTGTTGTCCGTAGCTCGAACCCATGCCCGTGTCCCACAAAGCCAGGAACACGAGCGAGACGATGCCGATGAGCAAGAGCGTGTAACCGCCGCGCACCCAGTAGGGCATCCGCCGGCGGCCCAACGCGCGAACCTCACGCTGGAAGATGGCGCCGAAGAAGGCGCGCGTCAGCCCGTTTGGGAATCGCGCGGCTCGTCGGGCCAGCCCGATCATTGCACGGTTCCCTTGGTCAAGCGCATGAAGGCGTCCTCGAGGCGGGCCTCTTCGGGGCGCATCGCGCCGATGTGCGCGCCGGCGGCCACGAGCTTCTCGACCAGGAAGTGCCTCGACTGCACCTCGGGGGCCAGATCAACGGTGATCGTCGAGCCGTTGGTGCTCACGCGCAGCACTCGCCCGTCGCTCTCGAGCGCGGCGGCGGCGGTCGTGACGGGCACGCCGCCCTCGATGCCGATGCGCACGCGATCTCCCAGGGCGGCCTTGCGGTAGGCGTCTTCCAGCGAGCCCGAGAACAGCAGCTTGCCCTTCTCGATGATGCCGATGGTGTTGCACAACTCGGCCAACTCGGTGAGAATGTGGCTCGAGATCATGATGGACTTGCCCATGCGAGCCAGCTCGGCCAGCAGCGTGCGCATCTCGATGCGCGCTCGGGGGTCGAGCCCGCTGGCCGGTTCATCGAGCAAGAGCACCTTGGGGTCGTGGATGAGCACTCGGGCCACGCCAAGGCGCTGGGTCATCCCGCGGCTGAGGCCGTCGACGGGGCTGCGGCGTTTGTCGGCCAGGTCGGTGAGCTCAAGCACGCCGTCGACCACGGTCGTGCGTTGCTTGCGAGGAATCTCGAAAGCAGACGCGAAGAACTGAAGGTACTCGTCGACGGTGAGGTCTTCATACACGCCCAGGAAGTCGGGCATGTAGCCGATGAGGCGGCGGATGGTGGGGCCCTGCGTGCGCACGTCGTGGCCGTCGACGGTGGCCTCGCCCGAATCGGCCTTCATGAGGCAGGCGAGGATCTTCATCGTGGTGCTCTTGCCTGCGCCGTTGGGGCCGATGAAGCCGAACACCTCGCCCGGCGCGATGTCGAGCGACAGGTCATCCAGCGCGAGGAGCTTGCCGTAGCGTTTGGTCAGGTTTCGCGCTTCGATCATGGCGTGCCCTCGACGGGGACGGCCAGGCGGCAGACCCACATGGTGCTGAAGGTTTCGCCCACGTCGCTGGCGACAAGCGGCGATTGGTCGGTCCACTTGAGGTAGACTACCGCCCATTGGTCGCTGTCGCTCAGGGCCTCGAACGCGGGGCCCCGGCCGTCGGCGTGCCGAAGATGCAACATGAGGCCGGGCTCTGGCTCGCGCGGGCCGGCATCGCCCCACGGTCGATAGGTGTCGCGCCGGGCAAGGGTGGACTGGATGTCGAACGAACGCGGGGCTTGGAGCGTGAGGTCTTGCAGGGTGGCGTTCAAGACGAGCAGGTCGCCCT
>CAYGTM010000046.1:0-10450 GCA_964352795.1 uncultured Phycisphaera sp. | reverse complement strand
CAGCCCCACCCCCAAGATGACCACCGGCCGCCCCAAGATCAGCATCATCGGGGCCGGCAATGTCGGTGCCACCTGCGCCCACTGGGCGGCGGCCAAGGAGTTGGGCGACATCGTCGTGCTCGATATTCCTGATCGGGCGGGCGTGGCCCAGGGCAAGATGCTCGACCTGGCCTGCTGCGGGCCCATCGAACGGTTCGACAGCAACATCATCGGCACCAGCGACTACGCCGACATCGCCGGTAGCGACGTCGTGGTGGTGACGGCGGGCCTGCCGCGCAAGCCGGGCATGAGCCGCGACGATTTGATCGAAACCAACGTCAAGATCGTGAAGAGCGTGAGCGAGAACATCAAGCAGCACGCGCCCGAGTCGATCGTGATCGTCGTGAGCAACCCGCTGGACGCCATGGTGTACACGGCGTGGAAGGCCACGGGCTTCCCGGCCCACCGCATCATGGGCCAGGCGGGCGCGCTCGACGTGGCGCGGTTCAGGACGTTCATCGCCTGGGAGATCGGCTGCTCGGTCGAGGACGTGCAGGCGTTGCTCTTGGGCGGCCACGGCGACGACATGGTGCCCCTGCCCCGCCTGACCAGCGTGCATGGCGTGCCGGTCACCAGCCTGCTGGACGAGGCCACCATCACGGCGTGCGTCGAGCGGGCCAAGGCCGGCGGCGGCGAGGTCGTCAAGCTCATGGGCACCAGCGCGTACTACGCGCCCGCCAGCGGGACTATTCAGATGGTCGAGGCGATCATCAAGGACAAGAAGCGGATCATCCCCAGCGCGGTCTATTGCAACACCGAGTTCGGCGGCGCGGCCAAGGGCTACTTCGTGGGCGTGCCGGCCCTGCTGGGCAAGGGCGGCGTGGAGAAGGTGGTCGACTTCGAGTTTCAGGGCGGCGAGAAGGCCCTGTTCGAGGAGAGCGTGAGCCATGTGCGGGACCTGGTGGGCATCGTGACCAAGATGTTCCCCGAACTCGCTTGAGTTCTGGCCTGAGCGGCAACGAAGAACACGGGGGATCACGGGCCCGTACAATGGGCCTGTTGCCTTTGATGAGGAGTGCCCCAATGGATCGACACCCCGTTGTCCTGCTTCTGGCCCTTGCCGTCGGCCTGCTGGCGGCCACGGGAAGCCCTGCCCAGCAACCCTCGGAACAAAACGAGCCCCAGGCCGAGCCCAGCATCTTCGCCGGCCAGGGTGTGGCGGTCCAGAGCGACGCCGATGTCGCGCGGCTGACCTCGATGCTCGAGGGAAGCTGGCGGACGACCGAAGCCGTGGGCAAGGGCGACGCCGCCACGACCACATGGATGCACATGCTGCCCTTCGAGACCGAACTGCTCGGCCGGGCTATCTATGTCGAGGTCCACGACGACGGCACGCCCTGGCAGCCCACGCGGCAGGCCATCTTCCGGGTGTATCGCTATGGTGACACACTCCGCCTGCGGACGTACGAGTTCGGCGAGGCCTCGCGGCCCGAGGTGCTGGCCAACCTGTGGCTCGCGCCGAGCGCCATGCCGCTGGACACCATCCGCCCGGACGACCTGATCGCGACGATGGACATTGCCTTCGAGCGCGGCACCAACGGCTACCAGGGCCGCACGCCGAACGCCTTTCCCACGCGCGATCGTCGCTCGGTGGAGATGACCACGAGCCTCAATGTCCGACCCGACCGTCTGGTATCAGAGGATACGTTCTACGGGCTCGATGGCTCGACCGTTGTGATGCCCGGCAGCGGCGAGATCACCTGGGAGCGGGCCCAACTGCCCGCCACGGTGCAGACCGACGATGACGGCCTGGTCATCATCACGCTGGAAGAGGGCGTCAAGGATGGCCCACCCACCGACGAGGGCGACGTGGTGTTCCTGAACTATCAGGGCTGGCGTACCAACGGGGAGGTCTTCGATTCGTCGTGGGATCGTGGGCTGGCGATGCGCACGGTGTACCCGTTGCGCGTGGTCGCGGGCTTCAAGCGCGGCCTGGAGCCGTTGGTAGAAGGCCTCCGCCGCAAGCTCATCGTGCCGCCGGAACTCGGCTTTGGCCAGGCCGCCATGCAGAACCTGCCCGCAGGCTCCACGCTGATCTTCCACATCCACGTCGTGCGCGTCGAGCAGGCCGACCCCATCAGCGAGGAAGATCGCATCAAGCGGCAGGAGCAGCCCTGACGCTATGGCCGAGCGTGACTATTACGAGGTTCTTGGCGTCGCGCGATCGGCTTCGCAAGAGGAGATCCGTGCCGCCTATCGCGCCCTGGCGCGGTCCCTCCACCCCGACGTGAACAAGGCCGCCGATGCCGCCGAGAAGTTCGCGGAGGTGCAGTCGGCCTACGACGTGCTGGGCGAGCCCGACAAGCGGGCCCAGTACGACCGCTTCGGCCGGGCCGGGGCGGCGGCGGGTCGTGCCGACGGCGGGGGCCATTACACATGGTCGAACGTCGGCGGCCGTGGCGGTGGCACGAGCGACTTCGACCTGGACGACATGGGCTCGATGTTCGATGCGTTCTTCGGTGGTGGTGGGGCCGCCAGCACGGGCGCGCGTGGCGCTCGGGCCCAGCGAGGCCGCGCGCGAGAGCGGGCCCGCCCCACGGCCCAGGCCGAACTCGACGTGTCGTTCGTCACGATGGCCCGCGGCGGCACCGAGCGCGTGCCGGTACGGCGCGGTGGCAAGGCGAGCACCATCGAGGTTTCGATCCCCAAGGCCATCGCCGACGGCGCGAAGCTACGCATCGCCGGGAACGGGAGCGAGCCCGACCTCATTCTCAGCATCCGCGTGGGCAAGCACCCGCTCTACCGCCGCGAGGGAGCGCTCGACCTCGAACTCGACCTGCCGCTCACCTTCGCCGAGGCGGCCCTGGGCAAGGAACTGGCCGTCCCGACGCTCGATGGTGAAGTTTTTATCACCGTGCCCGCCGGCACCCGCAGCGGCCGCCGGCTGCGTCTGCGCGGGCGCGGGCTGACCGACGCCAAGGGCGCGTCGGGCGATCTGTACGCCGTCGTGCAGATCGTGCCCCCGCCGATGGATGCACTCAGCGATGACGATCGCGCCGCATTGGAGCGCCTGGGCAACGTGGGCCCGCGCCCGCGTTCGGGGCCGGCTTGGCCTCAAAAAGACAAGTAGATCGCGCGAAACGGCGCAATCTTGCGGTCATGCGGGGAAGTGCAGCGATTCCGGGGATCGGAGCCGATAAACTGTGCAAGCCGCCGCCGAGGGAGTGGTCGCGTTTGCCCTGACGCAATGCGAACGACGGCATGTCGGAGTATGTCGAGTCGGGGCCAGTCGAGGGGAGAGCCGCGTTTGCTGAAGCAGCAGCACCAGTTCCTGCTCGTGATGCTGGCGATCGCCGATGGCCTGGTGGTGCTCTCCGCCGCGCTCTCGGCGTGGGTCATTCGCAAGATTCTCGTCGTGCCGATCTCCGACGGTGATCCAGCGTCACCGCGCACGCTCGCCGAGATCGTCGCCGACCCGTTCGGCCCCTACCAGCGCGACTATCTCTTTTGGCCCACGGCCTGGGAAAACTACTTCAAGCAGCCCCTCGTGCCCGCCGCCCTGCTGTGCTGCATGATCAGCTTTTACGCGTTCAAGCTCTACCGCCCGCGGCGTGATCGCTCGCTGGCGGGCGAGCTCGCCCAGGTCGCCAAGGCCAGCGTCGTGGCGGTCATGGCGATGGTGGTCGTGCTCTGGGGCGTGGGCTCGAGCCAGCTCGCCGGCGGCTTCATCCCAAGCAGGCCACTCTTGCTCCTGGGCTTCAGCCTCGACGCCAACCGCGTGCAGATGGGCCTGTTCGGCGTCCTGCTGCTGGGCATGATGTCGGCCCACCGCGCGACCTTCCGCATGGTCCTGCGCTGGGCGCGTCGCCACGGCTACAACCTGCGCCACGTGGCCATCATCGGCGTCGGTCGCACGGGCCGCATCGCCGCCCAGACGCTCGACCGCAACAGCTGGACGGGCCTGCGTGTTTCTTATTTTATCAGCCACAAGCACGAGAATCGCCTTGCCGAGTGCATGGGCAGGCCCGTGTTCGGCGGGCTGCGCGACCTCGAGCACACCATGACCCGTTGCAAGGTCGATGCGGTGTACCTGGCCCTGCCCAGCCGCGAGGCGCCCATGACCGGCCGCATCCTGCGAAGGCTCGAGCGATACCCCGTCGAGGTGCGCATCGTCCCGGACATCAACCCGCGCCATGTCCAGCAGTCGATGGTCGTCCACGAGCTGGACGGCATGCCCGTGCTCAGTTACCGCGAGAGCCCGGCGAACGGTGTTGGTGGGGCGTGCAAGCGCGCGGTCGACTTGGCCGGTTCGGCGTCGGGCTTCGTGCTGCTCAGCCCGATCATGCTGCTGTGCGCTGCGGCCGTGGCGCTCAGCGGGCCCGGGCCGGTGATCTTCCGCCAGCGCCGTGTCGGTTTGGGTGGCGAAGAGTTCTGGATGTACAAGTTCCGCACCATGACCCACGCCTCGGATGAGGCCGCCGAGCTCGAGCACACCGCCGAGCGTTTGGATGATGACACCACCGAAAACGGCGAAAACGGCGAAGCCGGCTGGACGCGCCGCGACGACCCGCGCATCACGCCCATCGGGCGCTTCCTGCGCCGTACCAGCCTGGACGAACTGCCCCAACTGCTGAACGTCCTGCGCGGCGAGATGAGCCTGGTTGGCCCACGCCCCGAACGCCCCGAACTGATCGAACGCTTCCGCGAGGACTGGCGGGGCTACATGCTGCGGCAGCACGTCAAGGCCGGCATGACCGGCTGGGCCCAGGTCAACGGCCTGCGCGGCGATACTTCATTGCGCCGGAGGTTGCGGTACGACCTGTACTACGTTCGGCATTGGTCGCTGGCGTTCGACCTTCGGATTCTGATGATGACGCCGGTGCGCGGGTTCGTGCATCGGAATGCGCATTAGGTCCTATAACTAAATCTTGGCCAGTATTGGCCAGCATTCATATTGCCAACCTACTGTGGGTTGCCTGTCTTAATGCGCACTCACCGGGGGGTTGGGCATGGGGATGACGAATGACCGAGGTGATCGGGCGGCACCGATTTCAGGTAGCCTGGCGCAACGTTCTGGGCCGTATGGAGCTGGGGCGGAGTTGGGGCGAATTTGTTCCGCGCCGATACGGCTAGAGATTTTAGGGCTGCTTTCCACACGAGTGGCTTGTGTCGGTGAGATCGCCGGAGTTCTCGACCTCGATGTGGCCCATGTGAGCCACAACTTGTCCAAGTTGCGCGATGGGCACCTGGTCCAAGTCCGGCGAGAAGGCAAACACCGAATCTACATGCTCGGCGACTCTGCGCACGTTCGCCGTGAGACCAGCGACTTGGTGTTGCGCGGCGAGGGCGAGGCCGCTGCGGAGTTCATCTTGCAACTTCACGGACGTAGCGGCTGAAGCGTTTTGGTTCGGCTTGCTTCATTGGACATTTAGAACATTTGTCAAATGTACGACAATGGGCTTGCACTGACTAGTGGATTCGACGACAATGACCGTCGTTCTATCTTGATCACTTCTTTTACCGGAGATACGAAGCATGAACCGTCGAACCGCATCCGCTCTCGCACCGGCCCTGATGTTGACCCTTGCCCCGTCCGTGTTCGCGCAGCGCAGCGCTGATCTTGATCGCAACGGGGCCCTGGAGATTACCGATGTGCTTGAGTTCCAGGAACTCTTGAAAGCACAAGACCGCCGTGTCGATTTTAATCGTGACGGCTCGTTCGATGTGTACGACTATCTGGAGTTCCAGCAACTGTTTATGGAGGGTGAGCCGGATTCGACGACCCCGGTTCTGTACCTTGGGGTTGGGGGCCACTGGTCGGAGACCTCCTCGGCTCCCACGACGGCGTGGTCGGTCGGTCACGACTTCGGACCTACGAACATGAGCTACAGGTGGCTTTCCCAGACGGTGCTGAACATCCGGGCGGCTAGGCATTACTCAACTGGGCCTTCGGGTAGTGCGATCACTTTCGCATGGGCGGACGTGACGGATTCCGATCCGGCCAACTGGACACTTCGAAAGAGGGCAGGCGGCGTCGACCTTTTCGACGACGACGCGTTCAATTCTTGGGTTGCCCAGGCGCTGCATAACATTGATACGGATGCATTTGCGGTCGACCCGATGTCCAGCGGCCGAAAGATCCAGTTGGACAACGAGACGCTGCATTTTCTTGGGTCGTACTGGGGCCGGATGATGCAAGCCCAGCCTTCCACTGAGGTCCCGCTGGCACACGCCACGACGACCTTGTTTGATGAACACTCGACAAAGTTCATTCCATATGGCATTGGTTTCATGCAGGCCCTGCAGGCGGAGTACCCCAATGATGAGTTCACATGGTACAACCTGCCGGCGTCCAGGAATAACTCATTCGATTCGACTGGAGTCTACTGGGATGATGGGTATTATGGCCTTCCCACGATGAGCGAGCCCGTCAAGCCCACCGATCCCTGGGGCCCAGTGGACATTGAGTTCACGACGGGCCTTTCAGTGGGCTTGCTTGACGTCTGTGACTACATCGACGGGCGGGTGTACATCGGCTCCGGTTCCCCTGTGGATACCTCGACGCGCTGGAAGGATTACTGGGATGGCCAGATTAGTCGCAAGAAGGCGATCGCCGATGACCTGGGCAAGCCATTCATGGCCCGGATCTGGCTCGAAGATGGGCGGCAGTTCAACGGGTTGAAAATCGCCGCTTATGTCAAGACTTTCTTCGAGTCTTGCGACGATGAAGGTGTGACGGAGGCAGCGGTTGATTTGGGCCGGTCACACTTTGAGTGCGCGTGCGAGCTCGAGGGGATGACCTATGGGAACCTATGGAACTCGCATGTGGTCCAAGCCGCGTATGACGGTGGGTATATCACCGATCCTCCTGTGTTCCAACTTGCAGCCGTGAGCCTCACCCCCGACTCGGGCGAGCGTGGCCAGTCGGTGGCCGTGACGCTCCGCGGGTCGGAGTTCGTTGCGGGGACGACTTTCACGATCTCGGGCTCAGGCGTGACCCCGACGACCTTTTCAATCTCCGATGACAAGACGATGACGGCGATTCTGCCGATCACGAACAGCGCCGCCCTTGGCTGGCGTAACCTTACGGTCACCGATGGCGTCGATTCTTGGACGCTGGAGGATGCATTCGAAGTTCTGGCGGTCGATGGGGATGCCCCTGCCCCCACTGTTTTTATTGATTCTAATGAAAGCAGCTGGGTGAACTGCGTCGGGCGTTCGAGTGTGGAGGAAGATTCGACCACGACCATCCGTTTGGCAGGCAGGCATTTCCAGAACGGTTGCGACGTCACATTTGCCGGCACTGGAGTGACTGTGAACTCGGTGACGTTCATCGACAGTCGACGCGTGGATGTCAATATCACGGTGGCCGACCTTGGTCTGGTGGCGAATCCGGTCGAGCGGTTGATCAGTCTCGAGAATCCTGACAGTCAGTCGGCTGATAACGCTTGGACGCTGACGATTACACCCGATTGAACTGTGTCAACATTTTCACTTCGGGCATGTGCGATTCATGTCGCCAACGCTCGGGGAAAAGACTGAACTTCGGCAACATGAGCCAGGTCAGTGGGATGGGATCGAGCCCCCGTCCCTATCTCATTTTCACTTTCTCGACTTGCAGACCGCCTTCGACGCGGGCTGCCCCCGGGCGGTTTCATTTAGAAATTGTGAAGAGTTGGCTTGCAATGCGCAGACCGTGAGCGGGCCGAGTGCCGGCTCTCTATGTTCGGACCCATTATGTGCCGCGACGGACGCGGCCCGCCACGTGGGCATCGAAGAGGAGAGTCGTGATATGCTAAAGAGCTTGCTTGCCGTTGCCGGTCTTGCCGTTGCCGCCGTTGCCGCGCCGGCCCTTGCGCAGAGTGTCGAGCTCGAGTTCCTTGGTCGCTACGAGTCGGGCATCTTCGACGAGAGCGCCGCCGAGATCGTGGCATTCGACGCGCGCAGTGGTCTGGCGTTCGTGACCAACGCCAGCGCCAACACCGTCGATGCCCTGGACATCAGCGACCCGACCAGCCCGGTGCTGGCTTTCGCCATCGACCTGTCTCCCTTCGGCGGTGGGGTGAACTCCGTGGCGATCTCGAATGGCCTGGTGGCCATCGCCGTCGAGAGCGATCCCGCGCAGGAGCCCGGGCAGGCCGTCTTCTTCGACACGGCGGGCAACTTCAAGGCCGCCGTCACGGTCGGCGCGTTGCCCGACATGATTACCTTCACGCCCGACGGCCGCTATGTGCTGGTGGCCAACGAGGGCGAGCCCAACGTGGACTACACCATCGACCCCGAGGGCAGCGTGAGCGTCATCCGCATCCGGCCGGGCCGCGAGATTCGCCAACGCGACGTGCGCACGGTGGACTTCGGCCGCATCCGCGCCCGCGATCTTGACGACAGCATTCGGATTTTCGGCCCCGGCGCGACGATCGCCCAGGACCTCGAGCCCGAGTACATCGCGGTGGCTGCCGACAGTCGCCGGGCCTATGTCGTGTGCCAGGAGAACAACGCGATCGTGGAGATCAACATCCCCGCGGCTCGAGTGACGGACATCTGGGGCCTTGGCGTGAAGGACCATTCCCGGGCGGCCAACGCGATGGACGTGAGCAACCGCGACGGGTCGATCAACATCACGACGTGGCCGGTGTTCGGCTACTACTTGCCCGATGCCATCGCGGCGTATGAGGCCGGCGGGCACACCTTCATCGTGACGGCCAACGAGGGCGACGCCCGCGACTACGACGGCTTCAGCGAGGAGGCCCGAGTGGGCGATCTGGACCTTGACCCGGTCGCGTTCCTCGATGCGGCCACGCTGCAACTCGACGAGAATCTGGGTCGGCTGAACATCACCACGACCGCCGGCGATACCGATGGTGACGGCGACTTCGACCGCCTGTTCAGCTACGGGGCCCGCAGTTTCAGCATCTTCGACACCACCGGCCGGCTGGTGTTCGATTCGGGCGATGATCTCGAGCGCATCACCGCGATGCTGATTCCCGACAGCTTCAACAGCACCAACGACGAGAACGGCACCTTCGACAACCGCAGCGACGACAAGGGCCCCGAGCCCGAGGCGCTGGCGCTGGGCACCATCGGCGACAACACCTACGCGTTCGTCGGGGCCGAGCGCGTGGGCGGCATCTTCGTCTACGACATCACCAATCCCAACTCGCCCGTGTTCGAGAGCTATACCAACAGCCGTGACTTCTCGGGCGATCCCGAGCTCGGCACCGCTGGCGACCTCGGGCCCGAGGGCATCGTGTTCGTTCCCGCCGAGGACAGCCCCACGGGCGAGGCCCTGCTGCTGGTGGCCCACGAGGTCTCTGGCACGACGGCCGTCTACCGCGTGCTGGGCGGTGGCTGCTCGGTGTTCGGCGACGTGACGGGCGATTGCGAGGTCGACTTCCACGACCTGTTTGCCGTTCTGCACGCCTTGGGCCCGTGCGTGGGTTGCCCTGAAGACCTGAACGAGGACGGCCGCGTCGACCTCATCGACGTGCTGCTAGTGGTGCGGGCGATCCGGGATCGGTAAGGCCACCCTTTCCTCAATGAGATGAAAGGGCCGGTGACGTTGGGGCGTCACCGGCCTTTGTTTGTTCCCCCGCCTACCATCTCGACCCGCCTGTGGGCCCGGCCGTCTGGCTTTGGCCCCCGACCAGCAGGCTCACACAACCTATTCAGAAGGAGCATCCAGTGGTCCGGATCCGCATGCAGCGCCTCGGGCGCACTCATCGTCCGTTCTATCGCATCGCCGCCGCCGAGAAGCGGGTGAAGCGTGATGGCAAGGTCCTCGAGAATCTGGGGTGGTACAACCCCATCGAGAAGGATCCAGAGAAGCAACTGCACCTCAATGCCGAACGCATCCAGTACTGGCTGGGCGTGGGGGCCCAGCCTTCGGACACGGTGATGGATCTGCTGGGCAAGCAGGACCTCTTGACCCCCAAGCTCAAGGACGCCTGGCAGGCCAAGCGTGAGGCCGACCGCAACCGCGTGTCGTGCAAGGTGGCCGTCAGCAGCGCCGAGAAGGCCCTGGTCGAGATCGGCAAGATCCCCGGCGCGGGCGATTCCGGGGTCGATCTGGCGGGCTACACCGCGACCATCGGCGAGGCATTGAAGGAGGCCAAGGCAGCCGTTTCGGCCGCCGACCCCAAGGCCGCCGATGCCGCCAAGGCCAAGTCGGACGGAGCCCTGAGCGACGCCAAGAGCGCAGTCGAGAAGGCCGTGGCCGAGAAGAAGAAGGCTGACGAGGCCGCCGCCGCCAAGAAGGCCGAGGAAGAAGCCGCCGCTGCCGCGGCCGCCGCGGCCGAGGCTCCGGCAGAGGAAGAAAAGCCCGCCGAGGGTTGAGCGAACGAGCCCCTCGCGCGATGGGTTCGTGGTCTGCGGGCCCTGCCCGCTGCCCTTCCGATTCCGCGACGCATAACCTCTCCCCTTGCGGCATCCGCGCCGCGAGGGGAGTTTTTTTTGACCGACCACCCCCACGACC
>CAYGTM010000045.1:0-10474 GCA_964352795.1 uncultured Phycisphaera sp. | reverse complement strand
GGTTTCTACGAGTTCCAAGAACCCCTCGCTCGCGCTCGGGGCTCGGACGGAGAGAGCACCCTTCCCACGCCTCGCGCTCGTGGCCGGCCCCGCCTTGGCGGTGGTGATCGGCACCAGGTTCGAGCTCGAATCCGTCGGCGGCCTCACCCAGGCGCTCGCCGTGGCCTGGCTGGGCGGGTTGGTGGGCTGGTGGGCGCTCGCATGGGGCGTGTGGCGCGGCGCGGCGCGGGGCCTTGCGCTCGGTGCCGGGGCCGCCGCCGTGGTCCTCATTGCCCACGGCCAGATCGAGATGACCCCCGTGCTCATCGGGTCGGCCTCGCTATGGGCGGCCTGGCTCGGCGTCGCGTGCGCGAGAGATGGGGGGGAGGAAGACCCCACACTCCCGCTCGGGGCTCGGGTGGTTGGCGCTGTCCCCGCTCTCCTGGCATTGGCCGTGGCGGTGCTCACGCTCCCGGGGCTGTGGGCCTGGCAGGGCGCGGTGAGGCAAGCGGCCGACCAGGCGCGACAGCCGGCGGCGTTCCGCATGAGGCTCGAATCCAGCCGGGGAGACCCCCGAGTGTTCCGGGAGGTGGCCGAGGAAATGACGATCGCCATTGGCCAGCCCGTACGGCCCGACACCCTGGCAGAGGGCCTGGGCGTGCTGGCGAGGCAATCTTCCCTCTCGGCGGCTCAGGCCATGGATCGGGCGCTCGAGGCCGCCCCGGCCGATGGGCCCACGCTCCGGGCCGCCTCGCGGGCGTGGCTGATCGTGGGCTTATCCGGGGATCCCCAGGGGTTGGGCCGGGCTCTCGTGCTGGCGAATCGGGCCGTCGAGAGCCGCCCGGCCTCGGCCCAGAACCTCAGCCATCTGGCGACCGTGCTGGCGGCCCAGGACCGCGACGGATCGCGGGCTTCGGAGGTGCTCGAGGCTCTGGCCAAAGCCGAGGCGTTGAATCCCGCCAGCCCCCAGCTCAAGCACCGCCAGTTCCAGTTGGCTCGAGAGGCCGGGCTTGCGGAATGGGCCAGGCGGAGCGCCGAACGTGCGCTCGAGGCCGACAAGCGGATGCGGCTGGACCCCCTGGGGGCCGGGCTGAGCGACGGGCAGCGGGCCGAGATGCGGGCGTATTTAGGGAGGCCCTGACTCGCCTGTCGCTTGACGGCCACCGGCTGGGTTCTAGCATTACCCTTCGGCCCACAGGCCTGGATGGCCGTCGGTGGTGTTGGTGTGTGGTCAGGGTGTCTGTCGAAGGCAGGCTTGGGTTCCTTATTTGGGCCCGGCGATCGGCGTTCGCGGCATTGATGGCCACTTCCCACGGCGGGAAATCCGGGCTTGGGCTGAGGGATTCAGTTCGAGAGGTATCGGTCTGAAGGGGCAACCCCGAGGGGCCGATGAGTACCAGACAACACACGTCCGCCCCGGCACACGCTTGGGCGGGCCCCCGAGCGCCGATTCCCGGGCTTGTGCCAGGGACGAGGTAAGGGGTGATGGATCCGCTCGATTCGGGCGGAGACGCAGACCGAGGACGACGCCATGGCCGACATGCCACTGAACAGGGTTCGAAACATCGGGATCGCCGCCCATATCGACGCGGGCAAGACCACCGTCACCGAGCGCATTCTGTTCTATGCGGGCAAGACCCACAAGCTGGGCGAGGTGCATGAAGGCACCGCGACCATGGACTTCCTTCAGGAAGAGCAGGAGCGTGGCATCACCATCCAGTCGGCCGCCACGACCTGCGCCTGGACGCGCAGCGACGTGGAGTACCAGATCAACCTGATCGACACCCCGGGCCACGTGGACTTCACCATCGAGGTGGAGCGTTCGCTTCGCGTGCTCGACGGCGCGGTGGCGGTGTTCGACGGCAAGGAAGGCGTGGAAGCCCAGAGCGAGACGGTGTGGCGCCAGGCCGATCGGTACCGCGTGCCGCGCATCTGTTACATCAACAAGATGGACAAGACGGGCGCCGACTTCGAGTTCAGCTTCCGGTCGATCAAGAAGCGCCTTGGCGCGAACGCCATCGCCGTGCAGATCCCGCTGGGCGCGGGCAACACGCTCGAGGGCATCATCGACCTGCTGGGCATGCGGGCGTATTACTTCGACGCCAACGAGCAGGGCGCGGTGGTGACCGAGAAGGACATCCCCGAGAACATGCTGGCCGAGGCCGAAAAATGGCGCCGCGAGCTGGTCGACGCCGCCAGCGCGCTTGATGACGACCTGACCGAGAAGTACCTCGAGGACGAGAACTCGATCACGGTGGCCGACATCCGCAAGGCCGTCCGCAAGGGCACGCTGAGCCTGGCGTGCAACCCGGTCTTCTGCGGGTCGGCCCTGAAGAACATCGGCGTGCAGCGTTTGCTGGACGGCGTGATCGACTACCTACCCAACCCCACCGAGGTGCCCGAGGTGCAGGGCGTCGATCCCAAGGACATCGAGAAGAAGCTCACGCGGCCGCACGACGCCAAGGCCCCGCTGTCGGCGCTGGTGTTCAAGGTGGTGGCCGACAGCCACGGCGACCTGACCTACACCCGCATCTACTCGGGCACGCTCGAGAAGGGCAGCCGCGTGCTGAACCCCGGCAACGGCAAGAAGGAAATCGTCAGTCGCATCTACCAGATGCAGGCCAAGGCGCGCGAGCCGCTCGACTCGGCCATGGCGGGCATGATCGTGGCGGTGATCGGCATCAAGGACTCGATCACGGGCGACACGCTGTGCGACGCGAGCCATCCGATCCTGCTCGAGCGGATGGACTTCCCCGCTCCGGTGATCTCGATGTCCATCGAGCCCAACACCAGCGACGACAAGCGCAAGCTGAGCGAGGCGCTCGTGACCATCCGTCGCGAGGACCCCTCGTTCCAGAGCCATTATGACGAAGAAACCGGCCAGACCATCATCGCCGGCATGGGCGAGCTGCACCTCGAGATCATCAAGAACAAGCTCACCCGAGACATGAAGATCGGCGTGCAGGTCGGCAAGCCCCGCGTGAGCTATCGAGAGGCCATCCAGGGCACGGCCGAGTATGTGCGCGGCAAGTTCGTCAAGCAGACGGGCGGCCGCGGCCAGTTCGGCGACGTGACGATCAACCTCCGCCCGTACACCAAGGAAGAGGCCGACGCCGACGGCATCAAGTTCGTCAACGGCGTGGCGTTCGAGAACAAGGTCGTGGGCGGGTCGATCCCCAAGGAGTTCATCCCCTCGGTGGAGGCAGGCATCCGCCAGACGGCCGCCAGTGGCGTGAGCGCCAACTACCCGCTCATCAACATCAAGGCCGAACTGGTCGACGGCTCGTACCACCAGGTCGACAGCTCGCAGATCGCCTTCGAGCAGGCCGCCCGGCTGGCGCTCCGCGAGGCGGTCTCCAAGGCCCGCAGCGTGCTGCTCGAACCCATCATGAAGGTCGTCATCACCACGCCCGAGGACTTCTTCGGCAACGTGACCGGCGATATTTCGAGCCGTCGCGGCATGATCATCGACACCGAGGATCGCGGCGCGGGCATCCGCCTGATCACCTGCGAGTGCCCGCTGAGCGAGATGTTCGGCTATACCACGACCCTGCGCGGCATGAGCCAGGGCCGGGCGTCGGCGTCGATGGAGTTCCAGGAGTATCGCGCGATGCCCGCCAACCTCATGCAGGAAGTCATCGCGGCCGGCTGATCGGACGTTGGGGCCCGATCGGGGCCGCCCGAGTCCGGAGAAACCGGCAAAAACCGCAAACGCCCACGCCCCCAAGGCCCCCGAAACCGGCCTTTGACCCGCGTGGGCGTTATGCTTGGGGGCGTTCCTCGTCGGGCGGGGCCCGTGTGGCCCGCACGCCCTGTTCTTGGCCCAGCGTAAGGGGAGGCCACGATGGCCGATCGGGTTCCAACCGCGTTGCTGTTCGGCGCCCCAGGTGCCGGCAAGGGCACCCAAGGCAAGATTCTGGGGCAGATTCCTGGGTTCTACCACTTGTCCTGCGGCGAGGTCTTCCGCACGCTGGACATCCACACCCCGCTGGGCCGGACGTTCTACGAGTATTCGTCCAAGGGCAACCTGGTGCCCGACGACGTGACGGTGGACATGTGGAAGGAAAACCTGCACGCCCAGATGACGCTGAGCTACTACAGGCCGCACCACGAGATCCTTGTGCTCGACGGCATCCCCCGGAACGTCAAGCAGGCGCGGTTGCTCGAGGCCCACATCGACGTCAAGGCCGTTATCCACTTGGTGTGCCGCGACATGAACGCGATGCTGATGCGACTGCGCAAGCGGGCCCTGCGTGAGAACCGGGCCGACGACGCCCGCGAAGACGTCATCCGCCGACGGTGGGAGGTCTACGAGAGCGAGACGCGCCCGGTGCTGGACTTCTACCCCACGGGGATTGTCCACGAGGTCGACGCCATCGGCACCCCGGTGCAGGTGCTCCAGCACACGCTCGAGGCGCTGGCCCCTATTCACGACCGCTTGTTCGGCCAGCAAGAGCTGGAAGGGGCGGTCTAACCGTTCGCATACGCTTGGTCCATGGCCGAAGCGATGACCTGGGCGATGTTGGTGGCGCGATGGACCGAGTTCGCGCGCTCGGCCGTGGCGTTGCCTACCGATGGGGCGGGCGGACGCTGGCGCGAGAGCGTGCCGGCGATCATCGGGCTCCAGGCCATCGCGCTGGCGCTGGCCGACCTTGATGAACACGAACTCGGCGACGACCGGGCGTTGGCCATCGACACCGCTTCCGTGGGCGTCGATCGCCACGCACAGAACCTGGCTGCCATCTGGGCCGATGAGCCCTGGCCCGAAGACCTGCACGAGTTGCTCGAAGACGCGAGGCGGGCGGTGTTGGACGCCCAGGCGTCGGGGCTCGAATGGTGCGTCGATGATGGGCCGGCGAGCCTCGAGCACCCGGCCGAACTGGCGGGCTTCCTGGAAGCCATTGGGTTTGGGGGAGACCTGTATCTGGCGGCGCCGGGCCAGAGACTGTCGGAATCCTGCCCGTGCGCGTTCCTTCGTGAACTGGGCGGGGGGATGCCCGACGAGGCCGCGATCGAAGCGGTTGGTGGGTTTCTGGAAGCCAACGGAGTGGGCGGCGTTGAGGTCAGGCGTGGCCCGCCGCGACAAGCGTACCGGCAGTTCGATTTTGCCCAGGGAGGCCCGGTGCGAGACCTGGTGGCGTGGATGGGGGGAGACCCGCGAGCGGGCCAGCCGTTGCTCGTGCCGGTAGTGCTGGCCGGGCGGACGCAGCCGGTCGCGTTGCCGCAACGGCGTGGGAAGCCCGTGGATCCGCCGCCGCTGGAGTTCGAGGCCGATGTTTCGGAGGGGGCGGGTGCGGAAGACTGAGGCCGTAGGCGGTTTTTGCGGCTACGATGGTGGCCCTAGCGGGCGAGTACCCAAGTGGCCAACGGGGGCAGACTGTAAATCTGCTGGCAATGCCTTCGGGGGTTCGAATCCCTCCTCGCCCATTGTGCCGGCCCGGCGTTGTTGGCTGGTGCCCACTCAAAAACCAAAAACGGCTGTTATTCGGACTTTTTTGAGGGTTCGGGTGGCCGTTCGGCTGGAATCCGTTGGATTTTGGCTTGTGGTTTGGCGGGTTTTCCGTCATTGTATATGTGCCCCAAGGACGGTTACGCAAAGGCGTGGCGCGTCGTATTGGTTTGCGGACGGCGCCGGAGTGCCCGGCGTTGCCATACCTGCCCGTGGGGCATGTTCGGGCGACCCCAAGAGCTCATTCAGGAAGAGGACGACACATGCAGCGTGGAACTACTCGATGGACGGTCGTGGCCGCTTCGGCGGCGGTGCTTCTGGCCAGCAGCGGGCTCGCGCTCGCGTCGCAGTCGCTGGCCAAGCCGACACAGACCCAGACGGTGCGCGTGGGCGATGGCTACGTGCGGACGTGGATCGACGCAGGCCAGCCGATGGTGGCCATCAGCCTCGACGGCGTGGCCGAGCAGCGCGTGGTCGAGCAGCGCGGCACGGTGATGCTGCGGTACGCCGAGTTTGATCCGGCCGCCTTCATCCCCGCCGTTCCGCAGAACCTGCGGGCCGTCCAGGGCAACCAGGCGTTCATCGTGCAGTACATCAGCCAGCCTCTCGAAGCGTATGGCGAGGCGATCGCCCGTTTGGGCGGCACGGTCGAGCGGTTCATGCCCGACCAGGCGCAGATCGTGACCATCGACCCGAGCATGGTGAACGCCGTCCGGGCGCTGCCCTTCGTGCGTTGGGTTGGCGAGTACCACCCCGCGTACAAGCTGAACGAGCCCGACCTCCAGCGTTTGACGCTGGGCTCGGCGGGCGACGCTCCGGTGGTGCAGCGGTACTCGATACAGACGCTGCGTCGCGGCAACGGCTCGCTGAACGGGCTGGAGCAGCAAGTGCGCGGCATGGGCGTGCGGGTCGACCTGGTGTCGAACCCCGTCGGCCGCCTCGAAGCGTGGCTGAGTGACGACCAGTTGCTCGCCGTTGCCCAGCGCAGCGACGTGCTGTTCATGGACTTCCGCGGCGAGCCCGAGCAGGACGTGGACATCGCCCGCATGATCGGCGGGGCCAACTACGTCGAGAGCGTGGCGGGCTTCAGCGGCGAGGGCGTGCGGGCCGAGGTCATGGACAGCGGCCTGTTCACGGGCCACCAGGAGTTTTCCGGCATGAGTCCGGCCCCGCTGCTGCACGGCTCTGTGACCAGCGCGTCGCACGGCACGTCGGTCTTCAGCATCGTGTTCGCGCCGGGCGTGCGCCCGGAGGCCCGTGGCTTCCTGCCCGATGCCGAGCAGACCATCATGGCGGGTTACCCCGCCCTGACCGATCGCTACGCGCACACGGCCCGCCTGGTTGATCCGGTCGGCCCGTATCGCGCGGTGTTCCAGACCAACAGTTGGGGCGGCCCGCGCACGACCGCCTACGAGACGGTGTCGGCGGAGATGGACGACATCCTGTTCGATCACGACATCGTGATCACCCAGAGCCAGTCGAACTCGGGCAGCCTGCCGTCGCGTCCGCAAGCCTGGGCCAAGAACATCGTCTCGATCGGCGGCATCAACCACTTCGGCACGCTGATGCGTGGCGACGATCGCCACGGCGGGTCGGCGGGCAGCACGGGGCCTGCGGCCGACGGTCGCATCAAGCCCGACCTGAGCCACTTCTACGACCAGACGATCGCGGCCACGACCGGCGGGGCGGCTTCGTATACGGAGTTCGGCGGCACCTCGGGCGCCACGCCCATCACCGCGGGCCACTTCGGCCTGTTCTTCCAGATGTGGAACGAGGGCGTGTTCGGCCCGGTGCGCGTGCCCGGGGGCACGGTGTTCGAGAATCGCCCACTGAGCACGACCGCCAAAGCATTCATGGTCAACACGGGCCTGAAGTACGACTTCGTGGGCACGAGCGGTGACCTCAATCGGATGCGCCAGGGCTGGGGCCTGGCCGACGTGGGCAAGCTGTACGACGAGCGCGAGCGCTTCTTCATCATCGACGGCACCGACACGATCACGCCCTTGGCGACCAACAGTTATCCCTTGAAGGTCGCCGGCGACGAGCCCGACCTGCGCGTGACCCTGGTCTACAACGACCCCAGCGGCACGACCTCGGCCACCAAGCACCGCATCAACGACCTGACGCTGCGGGTCACTTCGCCCAGCGGCGTGGTCTACTTCGGCAACAACGGGCTGACCGTGGGCAACGAGTCGACCCCAGGCGGCACGGCCAACGACCTGGACACGGTCGAGAACGTGCTGGTCACTTCACCCGAAGGCGGCGTGTGGACGGTGGACATCATCGCCGCCGAGATCAACCAGGACGGCCATGTGGCCACGCCCGCGCTCGACGCGGTGTACTCGATCGTGGCCGCAGGGGTCACGCCGGCCATCGGGTTGTCGCTGGCTTCCCAGGTGCCCGAAATCGTGCTGCCCGGCACCCGCCTGGATATCCAGGCCGAGGTCATCGAGGGCGACGAGATGCTCGACGGCACGCCTCAGATCTTCTACGACATGACCGGCTCGGGCTTCACCCAGGCCGACATGACGCTGGTTGGCGGCATGTGGGAGTTCGAGCTGCCCGAGGCCACCTGCGGCACGGTGCCGGCCTTCTACCTCTCGGTGACCGGCGACGGCGGCACGACCGTGACGCTTCCCGCCCTGGGTGCCGATGGGCCCTACACCATCGATCGCGTTGGTGAGGACCTCAACTATGGCGAGTTCGACTTCGAGACCACCGCCGGCTGGACCGTGACGGGCACGCCTCTCACGGGTGATTGGGAACTCGGCACGCCCGACGGCGTGAGCGGCGCTCCTGATGGCGACTTCGACGGCTCGGGCCAGGCCTTCGTGACGGGCAACGAGCGTTCGGAGGACGTCGACCTTGGCCCGACCGTGCTGTTCTCGCCGGTGTTCAACCTCGCGGGTGCTCCCGATGATGTCGCGCTGCGATATGCCCGGTGGTTCTACAACGACGACCAGCGGGCCGGGCTGGCCGACCCCGACCGCTTGGTCGTGGAGATCACCGACGACGGCACCCGCTGGACTCTGCTCGAAAGCGTTGACCACGCGATGGGTGGCGAAGAGTGGAGCGAGCAAATCATCACCGTGTCTGACTTCGTGGGCCTCACGAACCAGGTGCAGCTGCGCTTCACCGTTTCGGACGTTCCCAATGACTCGCGCACCGAGGCGGCGGTTGATGCGGCGAGCATCACCGGCTTCCGCTGCGATGCCACCGGCGGTTGCCGCGCGGACATCGACGGCGATGGTGATCTGACGGTGTTCGACTTCCTGGCGTTCCAGAACGCCTTCGATGCCGGCGACCTGAGTGCCGACTTCGATGGCGATGGGACGCTGAGCATCTTCGACTTCCTGGAGTTCCAGAACGAGTTCGCCACTGGCTGCTGAGACATGACCCTGCCGGGTTTGGGTCGATTCCTGATCCGAGCCCGTTGACGCGAGGAGCCGCCTGAGGAGGGCGGCTCCTTTTATTTGTTGGACTGGAAGAAAATATACCCAGGGTTTCCCGACCGGGCCTTCCCGGATGTTATCGGGGGTTCTTGCAAGTTCTGGGCCGATTGTTCGACCAAATCGGGTACAAACGGCCCTTCGGCGTGCGTGCGAGTGGAGCCGGGCTTGCTCGTGTGGCGTATCGGGGGCAGACTTCGGCGGTAACGCCCTCCCGAGCCGTTGGGTATATCGGAGTGTCCCGTCCGCGCCTTCTGCCACTGCGTGGGCGGGCGGGTCCGCCGTTTTGGAGCGTTTCTTGGCCGGTGCTCCGGTCGCGTCCGGCGGCGTTTCTCAGTGCTTGATTCAGAACACACAATCCTTAGAGAACAGGGGACTTATCCATGCGAGGAAGCAAGAACAACGCCGTGCTGCTCCGTTCGGCCGCCGGTCTGACAATCGGGCTCGTGGGCCTGATGGCGTCGTCGGCCATGGCTGACGACGTGATCATCGGCGACGCCGTGGCCGACCTGTACCCGGGCGTCCGCACGATGCAGCACGAGACCGGGCGGATCCAGGCCTTCTATGGCGTGCCGATGACCACCGGCGCGACGGCCGAGCAGGCGGCGTTCGACTTCCTGGCCCTGCACGGCGACGAGTTCAACGTGGGCGATCTCACGCTCGACCTCGCGCACCAGACGAGCGTTCGGGACGGCCGTTTCACGGCGTTCCTGTTCAACCAGACCATCGACGGCCTGCCCGTGCATCTGGGCATCGGTCGCATCCTGGTGCTCGATCGCGGGACCGACCACGCCGTGGTGTACGCCTCGGGCAAGCTGGCGAATAACGCTCAGGGTGATCTTGGAGACTCGGTGTTCATCGGGGCCGACCAGGCGCTGGCGGCCGTTCGTGGCGACGTTCGCTTCACGAACTTCGTGAACTTCAGCCAGCCCGAGTTGGTGGCGTACTTCAACGGCGGCGAGGGTGCCGAGTCGGCGGTCACTCGCCCGGCCTGGCGCGTCACGAACCAACACGCCAACTACCCGGTCGTGTCCGAGGCGTACGAGGTGTTCGTCGATGCCGAGACGGGCGAGCAGTTGCTCATGCAGTCGGTGATCCATCAGGTGGATGTCGAGGGCACGGCCAGCGGCTTGGCCACGCCCGGCACGCGGCCCGACGTGGCGAGCAACCCGCCCGTGTCGCAGCGCCTGCCGTTGCTGCAAGCGGTGCTGTCGGGTGGTTCGAGCGACGTGACCGACCTGAACGGCGAGTTCCTGATTCCCCACACGGGCACGTCGCCCGTGACGATCCAGGCGAGCCTGAGCGGCCCGTGGGTGCGGGTGAACGACGTGGTCGGCCCCGAGCTGAACGCCAGCGTGATGGTGACGCCCCCCGGCCCGGCCGACCTGCTGTTCAACCCCTCGCCCAGCCAGTTCACCACGGCCCAGGTGAACGCCCTGCTGCACACCAACCTGACGTATGACTTTATCAAGACGCGCGCCCCGGGGTTCACCGGGCTCGACCGCCAGACGGTGGCCAACGTCAACATCAACGACCACTGCAACGCGTTCTTCTCGGGTGCAGACCGGCCGATCAACTTCTTCACGGCCGGCGGCGG
>CAYGTM010000044.1:0-10769 GCA_964352795.1 uncultured Phycisphaera sp. | reverse complement strand
GCCCCAACGTGCGCAAGGTGGTGAAGCCTGGCGTCGAGATGATGGCCTCGCTGCCCTCGGTGGTGCTTGGATTCGTCGCCGCCATCGTCGTGGCACCGTTTGTGCGCGAGTGGCTGCCCAGCGTGCTGGTGAGCCTGGCCACCCTGCCCATCGCCGTGCTTCTGATGGCCCACCTGTGGCAGATGGCCCCCTCGCATGTGCGCAAACGCGCGAGCGCCTGGCAGCACATGCTCATGGTGCTCTTGGCGTGCGGGCTTGGCGCGCTCGTGGCCTGGGCCATCGGGCCCATGTTCGAGCGGCTGCTCTTCGCGCCGCCCGAGGGTACGGCCGTGGGCGTGCCGGTCGACCTCCGCCGCTGGTTGGCCAGCGAGTATGGGCAGGCCTGGCCCGGCTGGTTCGTGGTGCTGATCGGGCCGATGGCCATCGTGCTCGCCGTGCTGCAATCGATGTTCGTCAGCCGCCGTCTCGACCGCGCTGTGTCGGGCATGAGCGACGTGGCGATCGCCGGCGTCATGCTCGGGCGTTTCGCGGCCATGCTCGGGCTCGTGCTGGCGTTCTCGCTGCTCGTCGCCCACCTCCTCCAGGCGATGGGCTTCGACCCGCGCGATTCGATCTTCGGCCCCTTCTCGCCGCGCAACACGCTGGTGGTCTCGATGATCATGGGCTTCGCGGTGATCCCCATCATCTACACCATCTCGGAAGATTCGCTGCGGGCCGTCCCCGACTCGCTCCGCACCGCGTCGCTGGGCGCGGGCGCGACGCCCTGGCAGACGGCCCTGCGCATCGTCATCCCCGTCGCGGGCTCGGGTATCTTCTCGGCCTGCATGATCGGCTTCGGCCGGGCCGCCGGCGAGACCATGATCGTGCTCATGGCCACGGGCAACACGCCCGAAATGAGTTGGAACATCTTTGGCGGCTTCCGCACGCTGTCGGCCAACATCGCCGTCGAGTTGCCCGAAGCGCCCAAGGGTGGCACGCACTACCGCGTGCTGTTCCTGTGCGGCCTGGTGCTGTTCCTGATGACCTTCGCGGTGAATACGGCCGCGGAAGTCGTTCGCCAGGTCGTGCGATCGAGGACGGCCGGGCTATGAGCGACCCGCAAGCACCCCAAGAGTTCGGCGGTGTCCCGGCCATGCCCATGCCCGGCGGTGGCATGGTGCCGACCAATAAGCCCGCGAACAAGCCGGCGGGCCGCCGCGCGACGCCCCCCAGCGCGCTGGGAGAGCCCATGATCTGGCTCACCGGCGGCGCTCTTGTGGTGTCGCTGGTCATGATCATCTTCCTCGTGGGCATGATCGTCACCCAGGGCCTCACGACGTTCTGGCCTCGCGCCATCGAGCGCGTGACGCTCACCGACGGCAGCGTCTTCCTGGGCGTGCCCACCAGCACGGGCGACGATCCGCCCCAGGTGCTCTACCGCACGGGCAACCGCGACATCGGCACCGAGCCCTTCCGCTGGGTCAACCGGAGCGACATCGCAAGCACCGAGCGGCCCGAGCAAGCCGTCATGCTCGAGCGCGAGGCCTGGAGCGTGTGGCTGGGCGTGCCCGAACGCGCCATCCTCGTCGATGACCAGGGCGAGCCCAACATCGTGGCCGAAGGGCCCGAGGCCGTGATGGCCTTCATCGAGGAAAACCACGGAGAAGCGAGAAGCCGTCGTTCCAAGATCGAGAGCCTCAAGAAGCACGAACTGGGCTCGATCAACAAACGCATCGAGGCATCTCGCCTGCGTGTCCGTGAGGCCGAACTGGCCGCCCTGCGCGAAGAGCGGCCCGGCGGGTCGTTCGGCATCGTGCCGTTTGCCGGCGTGCTGCTGGCCTCCGTGGGCATGTTCGTGGGCGCGTGGTGGCTCGGCAGGCTTGGGCGAGACGAGGACGGTACCGCCCGCTTGGGAGGCCCGAGCAAGCCCGTTCGCGTGGCGCGCATCGCCGCCATCGTTGCGGCCTTGGGCCTGCTCTTGGCCGCCTGGCTGCACGCGCCGTGGCGAGATCGCGTGATGACCGACGAGCGCATCGCCAGTATCCGCGCTTCGGCCGCCGAGCGTGAGGCGGGCCTCGAACAACGCTACAACACGATGCTCGAACGCATCAACCTCCTCGAAGCCGAGGATGAGCGCATGCGCCTCGAAGTGGTCGATCCGCTCACCGGGCGTTTCGCGCCGGCCCGCCAGATCGAGCCCGAAAACCCGATGCGGCTCTCGCAGATCGTGCGCGTGGTCGACACCAACTCGATGGAGTTGGGCGACAAGGTTGGTGTGTTCCTCTCGAGATGGTGGGAGTTTCTGGCCCACCCACCGCGCGAGGCCAATACCGAGGGCGGCGTGTTCCCGGTCATCGTGGGCACCGTCATGCTCACGCTGCTGCTGACCATCACCGTCACGCCGCTGGGCGTCATCGCCGCCTTGTATCTCCGCGAGTACGCCCCCCAGGGCGTGGTCACCAGCACCATCCGCATCGCCGTCAACAACCTCGCCGGCGTGCCCAGCATCGTGTACGGCGTGTTCGGCCTTGGCTTCTTCTGCTATACGGTGGGCCGATACGTCGACGTGGGTAGCGATCCGTCCATCCGTCTGCCGGCCTTGTGGTGGTGGGCCCTGCTGGGTGGCACGGTGGTCGCGATCGTGGGTGCATACGCCGCCGCGGTCTGGGGCAAGCCCATCCCGGGCAAGGTCGCCTCGTCGCGCCACAAGGCCCTGAAGTGGATCTCGCGGGCGCTGTGGCTCACGGTGTTCGTCTCGGCCGTCGTGCTGGTGGTGCGCACGCCGTACTTCACGGGCTTCTTCGAGGCCCGGGCCGCCGACGGCTCGCCAACGTTCGGCGCTCGCGGCATGTTGTGGGCCGCACTCACGCTGGCATTGCTGACTCTGCCCGTGGTGATCGTGTCGACCGAGGAAGCCATCGCCGCCGTCCCCAACTCGATGCGCGAGGGCAGCTACGGCTGCGGCGCGAGCAAGTGGCAGACCATGCGACGCATCGTGCTTCCGGGGGCGATGCCCGGCATCCTGACCGGTGCCATCCTTGCCATGGCGCGCGGCGCGGGTGAGGTCGCCCCGCTTATGCTCGTGGGCGCTGTCAAGCTCAACGAAGATCTACCGATCAGCACCAACGCGCCATTCCTGCACCTCGACCGCAGCTTCATGCACCTGGGCTTCCACATCTACGACCTGGGCTTCCAGAGCCCCGATTCCCAGGCCGCCCGCCCCCTGGTGTGGACCACCACCCTGCTGCTGCTGGTCATCGTCGTGAGCCTGAATCTTGTCGCCATTGTTATCCGGGCCCGCCTGCGTGCCCGACTGAGCGGATCAACGGTGTAACCCATGTCCTATGCTAACTCACCCATGACCTCGAACCCGCCCGAAGATCCCAAGCACCGGGCCCCGGCGAGAAGCCCGGGCATGCCCGCCATGGTCGACAAGGATCCGCGTGACGACGACTCGCCGGGCGCGTACCGCGTCATCGAGGCTATCCGTCGTGGCGAATCCGTTGAGCCCGAACTGCACCCCGAGATGGCTGATCTCAAGGGCGTCATCGACATCGACGAGTTCAACCTTTTCTACAGCCAAGCCCGCGCCCTCTTCGATGTCTCGATGGCCATCCCCAAGGGCAAGGTCACCGCCCTCATCGGCCCCTCGGGCTGCGGCAAGAGCACGCTGCTGCGCTCGATCAACCGCATGAACGACCTCATCGCCGGGGTGCGCGTCGAGGGCAACATGACCCTCAACGGCTCGCCCATCTACGCGCCGCACGTCGACGTCATCGGCCTGCGCAAGCGCCTTGGCATGGTCTTCCAGAAGCCCAACCCCTTCCCCATGTCGATCTACGAGAATGTCATCTACCCCCTGCGCATCGACGGGGAGAGCCGCAAGAGCGTGCTCGACGAGGCCTGCGAACGCGCCCTCCGCTCGGCGGCCATCTGGGACGAGGCCAAGGACCGCCTCAAGCAGAGCGCCCTGGGCCTCTCGGGCGGCCAGCAGCAGCGCCTGTGCATCGCCCGCGCCGTGGTGGCCGACCCCGAGGTGCTGCTGCTCGACGAGCCGTGCAGCGCCCTCGACCCCATCGCCACCCTGCGCATCGAGGAGCTGATCCAGGAGATCGCCGAGCGCTACACCGTGCTCATCGTGACCCACAACATGCAGCAGGCCATGCGCGTGAGCGACTACACGGCCTTCATGTACCTGGGCCGCCTGGTCGAGTACGGCCCCACCAGCGGCATCTTCCGCCGGCCGATCCTGACCGAGACCGAGGAATACGTCACCGGCCGCTTCGGCTGAGTGTGGGCCGCCGCTAGCCCGACCCTCCCGGGCGTGCTTTGGGACGCCCCAATATACCCTGTCCTCCCATTTTCACGTAACTCGGAAACGAAATCTCAAGAAGCCTTGCCAGAATCCGTGTCAGATTCTCGCATGATCGGGTATATTGACTGTTCGCACGGGATGCTGGGGGTGGGGAAACTTGGTCCCGTCTCCTGGGTTCCGGGAGGACTGGGTATGGGCGTTGGGTTGATTCGTGCTGCGCGGATTCGTGGGTGCCTTGCCGTCGTGATCGTGAGCCTGCTAGCCGTGGTGTGGGGCGGCGAGCGGGCTGTGGCGCAGCCGTGTGAGCCGGAGTGGTCGTCGCTGGATTCAGGGGTGAGCGGCGGGGCATCTCCGTTTCCATGGGTCACCGCCCTCACGGTCTTCGACGACGGCACGGACTTGGCGTTGTACGCGAGCGGCAACTTCACCCAGGCCGGTGAGAACCCGGCCAACTTCATCGCACGCTGGAATGGATCATCCTGGATGGCATTGGGGACGGGCGTGGGCGGCGAAGCCCGTGCCCTGGCGGTGTACGACGATGGCTCGGGCCCGGCCTTGTACGTGGCGGGCTATTTTTCGCAGGCGGGTGGAAGCCCGGCCGAGAACATTGCCCGATGGGATGGCTGGGCGTGGACGCCGCTGGGCGAGGGCTTGCGCGGAGGCAGTGTTCGCGCCCTCACGGTGTTCGACGATGGCTCGGGCCCCGCGTTGTACGCAGCGGGGAGGTTCACCCAGGCGGGCGAGGGCGCCGCGAATGGTATCGCGCGTTGGGACGGTTCGCGTTGGTCGCCGCTTGGAGAGGGCGTTAGCGGAGGCAGTGTTCGCGCCCTCACGGTGTTCGATGATGGTACGGGCCCGGCCTTGTACGCGGGAGGGTTGTTTACCCACGCCGGTGGGGCAATCGCAAACTACGTCGCCCGATGGGATGGCTCGGCTTGGACGCCATTGGGATCTGGCTTGAACGATTCTGTCGGTGACATGGTGGTCTACGACGATGGCACGGGACCATCGTTGTATGTCGGTGGTTCGTTCACGCACGCGGGCCCGACCCCAGCGAGCCAAGTGGCGCGGTGGGACGGCTTGGCTTGGTCCACACTGGGCTCAGGCGTCAGCGGGGGCCGCGTCGCGGCGCTCGATGTATTCGACGATGGCTCGGGCCTGTCATTGTACATCGGCGGGAATATCACGGAGGCGGGCGGCGAGGTGATCGGAAGGATCGCCCGATGGGATGGCCACGCATGGTCGTCCCTGAGCGATGGGGCGTACGGCACGGTCAATGCACTGACGGTGTTCGACGACGGCTCGGGCCGGGCGTTGTACGCAGGGGGCGCTTTCGTGCAGGCTGGCGAAACCTTGGCCAACCGCATCGCTCGCTGGGGCTGCATCGCCACCACCCCCTGCCACGCCGACCTCGACGCCGACGGCACCCTCACCATCTTCGACTTCCTCGCCTTCCAGAACGCCTTCGACGCGGGCGATCCCCAGGCCGACTTCGACGGCGATGGCTCGCTCACGATCTTCGACTTCCTGGCGTTCCAGAGCGAGTTCGACGCAGGGTGTGAGTAGGCAGAAGGCATCGGGCACCGGGCATCGGGCATCAGGGAGGGGAGCGTTTGGCGCTCTCCCCTTTTTTCGCTTCTGCTCTTTCCTGATGCCCGATGCCCAGTGCCCAATGCCTTTCCCCCTGAATACCCTCGTTCGCCCTCCGGTTGGTGCTTCCAGAAGGTCCAAAGAACATACCCGCTCGGACCGATTGGATAGACTTAGATGAATGTGTCCGGGGCGTCGCCTCGCGGTGTTTGGCGCGGGGTGGGGGCCCCGGGAAGATGGGATTAAGAGGGACACCCCTATGCCCGCCGGACCCCGTGCCGTGCCCGCTTCCGTCAACGGTTGGAACGCCGCCTTCCTCGACGAGGCGTATGCGCGCTACCGCGAGAATCCCGAGTCGGTCCCCGCCGACGTGCGGGCCTTCTTCCAGGGCTTCGAGCTCGGCGGCGGTTCGGCCGCGCCAACCGCGTCAGGCGGCGTCGGTGATGGCGAGAGCGACTTCCACGCCCGGGTCGACGACCTGGTCTTCGCCTACCGCGACATGGGCCACCTGGCCGCCAAGCTCGACCCCTTCGGCCGCCAGAGCGAGCCGGTGGCCTGCCTCGACCTGCACGAGCACGGGCTGAGCGAGGCCGACCTGACCCGCCCCATCAACGCCGACCGCCTGGGCATGGAGGGCCCGCTGACACTGGGCGAGGCCGTCGAGCGGCTCAAACGCACCTACTGCGAATCCATTGGTGCCGAGATCATGCACGTGCCCCACCGGGCCGAGCGGGCCTGGCTCATCGAGCGGTGCGAGCGGCACGGCGGCGGGGTGTCCTTCGATGCCGGCCGCCGAGTCCACATCCTGCGGCAGTTGCTGCAATCCGAGATGTTCGAGAAGTTCCTGGGCCGCCGCTACCCGGGCGACAAGCGTTTCAGCCTCGAGGGCAGCGAGACGCTCATCCCGATCATGAACGGCATCCTCGAGCACTACAGCGAGCACGCGGTCGAGGAGGTCGTCATCGGCATGGCCCATCGCGGCCGGCTGAACGTGCTCAACAACGTGCTGGGCAAGAGCTACGAGCAGATCTTCACCGAGTTTGAGGACACCTGGGAAGAGGACTACACCCAGGGCGGCGGCGACGTGAAGTACCACCGCGGCTACTCGAGCGAGCGTCGCTTCCCCAACGGCCGTGCGCTCCATGTCGCGCTCAGCAGCAACCCCAGCCACCTCGAGGCCGTGGCCCCGGTGGTGCAGGGCCGCACGCGGGCCAAGCAGCGGCACCGCGGGGACAAGAAGCGCGAGCGCGTCGCGCCCGTGATCATCCACGGCGATGCCGCCGTCATCGGCCAGGGCGTGGTCGCCGAGACGCTCAACTTCTCGCAGCTCGAGGGCTACGCCACCGGCGGCACCATCCACGTGGTGGTCAACAACCTCATCGGCTTCACCACGTCGCCACGCGACGGCCGCTCGAGCCGGTACTGCACCGACGTGGGCAAGATCGTGGGCGCCCCGGTGCTGCACGTGAACGGCGAGGATCCCGAGGCCTGCGTGATGGCCGCCCTGATGGCCGTCGAGTATCGCCAGGCGTTCAAGAAGGACATCCTGATCGACATGCAGTGCTACCGGCGCTTCGGGCACAACGAGCAGGACGAGGCCAGCTTCACCCAGCCCGTGCTCTACGGCCTCATCAAGAAAAAGGAGAGCGTGCTGAGCGGCTACTCCAAGCGATTGCGCGACGAGGGCGTGATCACCGACGAGGACATGGAGCAGATCCGCCAGCAGCTCGACGCCGCCCTGGAGCAGGCCCAGGAGGCCGCCAGGCAGTCGCCCTACGACCCGACCATCGACCCCGGCAGCGCCCGCTGGGTGGGCATGACCCACAAGTACAGCTTCGAGGAGCAGCCCACCGCCGTCGCCATGGACACGCTGAAGGAAGTGTGCGACGCCCTCGGCACGGCGCCCAGTGGGTTCCATGTCCATCGCAAGCTCAAGGCCCTGCTCAAGGCCCGCAAGGAACTGCCGCAGACCGGCGACATCAGCTACGCCGACGCCGAGAGCCTGGCCTACGGCACCTTGCTGCTCGAAGGCGTGCCGGTTCGATTGAGCGGCCAGGACAGCCGTCGCGGCACGTTCAGCCATCGCCACGCCGTGCTTGTCGATAGCGAGACGGCCGAGAGCTACACCCCGCTCAACCACATCCGCGCGCTGGGCGAGCCGGGCACCGATCTCGAGCCCCTCCAGCCCGGGCCCGACGGCCGGCACGCGCAGGCCAAGTTCTGCGTGTACGACAGCCCGCTGTCCGAGTTCGGCATCATGGGCTTCGAGTACGGCTACGCCCTGAGCGATCCCAACATGCTGGTCATCTGGGAGGCCCAGTTCGGCGACTTCGTCAACGGCGCCCAGGTCATCATCGATCAGTTCCTGACCAGCGCCGAGCTGAAGTGGGACCGCTGGAGCGGCCTGGTCCTGCTCTTGCCGCATGGGTATGAGGGGCAGGGCCCCGAGCATTCCTCGGCGCGGCTCGAGCGTTTCCTCGAAGCCTGCGCCGAGGACAACGTCGCGGTGTGCTACCAGGCCACCGCCGCCCAGGTCTTCCACATGTTCCGCCGCCAGGTGCGCCGCCCCTTCCGCAAGCCGCTGGTGGTCATGACGCCCAAGAGCCTCATCCGCACGAACACGAGCAAGATCGAAGAACTCACCCGCGGTCGTTTCATGGAAATCCTCGACGATCCGCGTTTTCTGGCCGAAACGCCCAGCAAGAGCGCGAAAGCCAACGGCAAAGCGGGCGCGAAGCCCGACCCCAAGGCCGTCAAAGAGATCGTGCTGTGCAGCGGGAAGATCTACTGGGATCTGGCCGAACGCCGCGACGCGCTGGGCCGCAAGGACGTGGCCATCATCCGTGTCGAACAGCTCTACCCATTGCACCAGGGCCTGCTGCGGCAGGTTCTCGAACGCTATCCCAAGGCGACGAGGGTGAGCTGGGCCCAGGAAGAGCCGCGCAACATGGGTGCTTTCATGTTCATCGCCGACAAGATCCGCACGAACATGTTGGACCTGCTGCCCGGCGGCGAGTTGCAGTACGTCGGTCGCAAGGCCAGCGCCAGCCCGGCCACCGGCAGCAAACGCCGCCACAAGATCGAGCAGGAAAAGATCATCAGCTAGGCTATCGGCCCGCTCGACAAGGACGACGACAAACAGGCCGACGAACCGGGCCCCAAGCTCGTTCGCGCTTCGGCGTAACCACTCCACCCTTTTTGCATCGGCACGCCGCAGGAGCGCCACAGATGGCAACCAAGATCGTGATCCCCGAAGTGGGCGAGTCCATCACCAGCGGCGTCATCGCCGCGTGGAGCGTGGCCGACGGCGACTACGTCGAGCGAGACCAGACGGTCCTCGAACTCGAAACCGACAAGATCACCATGGAAGTGCCCGCCCCCGCGGCCGGCGTCATCAAGCACGCCGCCAAGGAAGGCGACGAGGTCGACGTGGGCTCCACCGTCGGCGAGATCGACGAGTCGGCCGACAAACCAGCAGGGGACTCGGGCGGGAAGAAGGCCAACGAGCCCGAAGCCAAACCCGAAGCCAAAAAGGAAACGAAGACCGAGCCCAAGGCCGAGAAGAAGCAAGAATCATCCGGCTCAGGCGAGAGCGCGAAGAGCGCGACATCGACCGCCGTGCAGGAAAAAGCCGCCAACACCGCACGCGTGCCCCAGTCCCGCGTCGAACGCGACGGCCCCGTCCATGCCACGCCCATCGCCGAGAAGATGGCAAGCGAGCACGGCATCGACCTCGCCTCGGTCGTCGGCACCGGCGCGGGCGGCCGCATCCGCGAGCAGGACGTGCTGGCGTATCTCCAGTCGGGCACCCAAAGCAACGGCACGACCAGCAACGGCTCGGCGACCGTCGCAGACGCGCGTCAGATTCACCGCGAGAAGATGACGCCCTTGCGCCAGCGCGTCGCCACCCGCTTGGTCGATGCCCAGCACACCGCCGCCATGCTCACGACCTTCAACGAGGCCGACATGACCGCCGTCATGGACCTGCGCAAGCGATACAAAGACGACTTCGAGAAGAAGCACGGCGTGGGCCTGGGCTTCATGTCATTCTTTATCAAGGCCGCAGTGCAGGGCCTCCAGGCCTTCCCGCTGGTCAACGGCTTCATCGCCGAGGACGACGCCGGCAAGCCCATGATCCAGACGCACGACTACTGCGATATCGCCATCGCGGTGGCCAGCCCCAAGGGCCTGGTCGTGCCCGTGCTGCGCAACGCCGAGAAGATGTCCTTCGCCGGCGTCGAGCAGGGCGTGAAGGAACTGGCCACCAAGGCCCGCGATGGCAAACTCACCATCGAAGAGATGACCGGCGGCACCTTCACCATCACCAACGGCGGCGTCTTCGGCAGCCTCATGAGCACGCCCATCCTCAACCCGCCGCAGTCGGCCATCCTGGGCATGCACACCATCAAGAAACGCGCCGTCGAGGATCCCGACAATCCCGGACAGATCGCCCTGCGCCCCATGATGTACCTGGCCGTCAGCTACGACCACCGCATCGTCGACGGTGCCGAGGCCGTGCAGTTCCTGGTCACCATCAAGAACTGCATCGAGAACCCCGAGCGGATGATGATGGACGTGTGATCCATCGTCCACGACTCAACGAGGCCCGGGCGCAAGCCCGGGCTTTTTGTTTGCAACATAACCTAGAGCGTCGCCACGATATACGCGAACCACAGCAACACAGCCGCCATCACGCCCGCCACCAAATCATCGAGCACCACGCCCCACCCGCCCGGCGTGTCTTGGAGCCCGTTGGCCGGCCATGGCTTCACGATGTCGAGCGCTCGGAAGAACACGAACGCCATCAACAGCGACGCCGCCGCCCCCCACCCCGGCCGCCCCGCAGGCATCAGCATCATGCACAGGGCCATGCCCGCCGTCTCGT
>CAYGTM010000043.1:0-10788 GCA_964352795.1 uncultured Phycisphaera sp. | reverse complement strand
GTCATACGGGAGGTTACCAACATAAATCTTCACGATTCTGACTCCTGCCCTGAGAAAATACATCCGAGAGAGACCTTCAGGGCAAGTCGCATCGGAAGAAAGTGGTCGGCGATACCCCCTGGCTGGCCGCACCACAATCCAGTTCCAAGAGTAGCTACGCCCTGGGGGGTGATCCAGTTCGGTCAAGGGCCCCAGCCGGGGGTCATACACTGCCCCTTCAGGGCTGTCGGTAGGGGGCTGTCGGTTGGGCGCGCCCCGGGCTGATTCGGGTGTCGGGCAAACGACAGCCCGAACGTGGGAGAAGGTCATGCGAGCCATCGTCACCGGGCAGATCGGGCTGGACAAGAAGCAGTACCTGGGCGAGGTGGCCGCCTTCGCGGGCCAGCAGGGCGAGTCCATCGAACTGCTCAACGTGGGCGACAAGATGTACGCCGAGGCCCCCGACGTGAGGCCGGGCCGCATTCTCGACCTGCCCCTCAGCCGGTTGCACTCGCTCCGCCGGGCCGCCTTCAAGGACGTCATCAGCGAGACCCAGGGCGTGAGCAACCTGCTGGTGAACACGCACGCGACCTTCCGCTGGCGGCACGGCCTGTTCAGCGCCTTCGACTTCGACCAGATCACCAAGCTCAGGCCCGACCTGTTCATCTGCTTGGTCGACAACATCGAGACCGTCCACGAGCGGCTGCACCGCGATCACGAGATCGACGCCACCATGAAAGACTGCATGGTGTGGCGAGAAGAAGAACTCCTGGCCACCGAGCTCATGAGCCAGGCCGTGCCCGGCAGCGACTTCTACATCGTCAGCCGGGGCCGCCACGCCAGCACGGTGCGGACGATGTTCCGCCTGGTGTGCCGGCCCGAGATGCGCAAGGTCTACCCCAGCTTCCCGATGAGCCACGTGGTGGACATGCCCGAGGTGCTGGCCGAGATCGACGCCTTCCGCGCCAGGCTTGCCGAGCAGTTCATCACCTTCGACCCGGGCGATGTCGACGAGAAGCTGCTGCTCGATCGGGCATTGGAGGCCGCCCGCCAGGGCCAGGAGTTCTTCGACCATGCCCCCCACACTTTCGGCGGCGGCAAGGCCAGTGCCAAGCCCCTGCGCGTGCGGACCCGCGAAGTCCTGGACATCGCCGGCGACATCGACGGCCAGATCTACATGCGAGACTTCAAGCTCATCGACCAGAGCGACATGATCGTGAGCTACATCCCCGAGTTGCCCGGCGGCATCCCGGGGCTCTCCAGCGGCGTCGAGCGCGAGCTCCAGCACGCCTGGGAGCATACCAAGGAGGTCTACGTCGTCTGGCGGCCGGCCAAGGCCCCCAGCCCCTTCATCACCGAGACCGCCACGCGCATCTTCTCGACCGTCGAGGAGGCCCTGCGACACTTCGAGGAGGCGGGCATGTTCGCCCAGACGAATCTGTTCGGGCATTAGCACCGGGAGCCGTTCGATGGACGAAGTGGTTGATGGCGTGTGGCTCAGGCGGATGCGGATGATCGCGCGACTCCTCATTCGCGGTGTGGCGGGCATCCTGATCATCCTGGCGATCAAGGAACTGGTCCAAACCGTGCCTTGGATCTTCCTCCAGCGCGGTCCCGGCGGGTTCGAGTGGTACTACCTGGCCGTATCCGGCGCGGCGCTGGTAGTGCAGGGGGGCGGTGGCATCGCGTTGCTGTTCTTCGAGCCGATCGTTGCGCGGTGGCTCGTGCCCAGCCCAGGCGTCGGGTGCCCTTCATGCGGATATCCCGTCGATTCCAAGAGCACGATTGACAAGTGCCCCGAGTGCGGCATTCGCCTGAACGAATCGCGCGCCAACGATTCCGCGTGACCGAGCCCCCCCAAGACCAAACAACCCCGTACCAACGCCTCGGCCTCGAAGGCTTCGACCGCCTCACCCGCGGCTTCTACGACGCCGTGCCCACCGACGACATCCTCGGCCCCATGTACCGCCAGCACCTTGCGCGCGAGCATGGCGTTGACGCGAACGACGACGCCGCGATCGTGCCGTTCCTGGAAGAAGCGCGACTCCGGCTGCGCGACTTCCTCATCCAACGCTTCGGTGGGCCCGACAGCTACAGCCAGGAGCGAGGCCATCCGAGGCTCCGTATGAGGCACGGGCCCTTCCCCATCGACCACGCCGCGGCGGAACGCTGGCTCGAGGTCATGTTCGCCTCGCTCGACGACATGAACCTCGAACCCGACCTCTATCGCGAGCTACGAATCTACTTCACCCAGACCGCGCTCTTCATGGTCAACCGCTGAGGCGAGCCGGCAGAACGCCTCGAGCGAGACCTCCTCGGCCCGCATGTCGGGCGACACGCCTTCGGGCGGCTCACGCTCGCCGAGCAACTCACGCAAGGGCTTGGCGATGCGTTTTCGTCGCTGCTGGAAGAGCACCGCGCAAACCTTGCTCAGCGCGTGCGGGTCGCCCATCGGCTCGGCACGCCGCCGCAGCACGAGCATCGAACTGTCCACCTGTGGGCGAGGCCAGAAGCACGCCGGCGGCAGGTGGGCGATCTTCTCCACGTCGCACAACGCCTGGGCGATGACCGAGATCGGCCCATACTCTCGATGCCCCGGCGTGGCCAGCAACCGATCGCCAAGTTCCTTCTGAATGGTCACGCCCATGACGCCGCAGTTGGGATAGTGCATCAGCAGCGTCGACAGCAGCGGCGTGGCGCAGCCGTAGGGCAGGTTGGCGACAAGCGTGAAGGGCCCGTCACCAAGCCATTCGATGAGTGCCGGGTTGAGCGCCCGCTTGCCATCGAGGCAGTCGCCATGCACCAGCGTGAAGTGCTCACGATCGCCGAGCCGTTGTCTCAGCATCTCGGCCAGCGCATCGTCAAGCTCGCACGACAGCACCCGAGCGCCGGAGTCGAGCAATGCTTCGGTCAGCGTGCCGGTGCCCGGGCCGACTTCGAGCACCCTTGAATCCGCGCCAACCTCGCACGCGTTCACGAGCTTCAGGATCAGGTTGCGATCGGTCAGAAAGTTCTGCCCCAGCGACCGCTTGGGTCGCAAGCCCCGCGATTGCAGAAGCTCCTTGATCTCGGCGAGGGTCTGCACCGCCTACCACTCGCCGCTCAGGATGCGGTCGATCGTCAGCGCCACGCCGTGATTCGCGCAGGTCTCGGCCACGCGGTCGGCCGACGCCTTCACGAAGTCCGGCGCCTCGCCCATCGCGACACCGAGCGCGGCCCCTTCGAGCATCTGGAGGTCGTTGGCTTGGTCGCCGATGGCCGCGATGCGATCGTGCGCCACGCCCAGCCGATCGGCCAATCGTCCGAGCGCGCTCCATTTATCGGCGCTCATGGGAAACACCTCGAGCACATGCGGCGGCTCGGCCCCCTCGGGCACGTGCGTACACAGCGGGAAGGCGTGGAACATCGCCAGGCCGGCCAGCTCATCGGCCAGGAGCGAACTGAGCTTGGCGATCTCTGAAGCCGAGCCCGACGCCACCGCGCGCACGCTGGGAATGTCGTGCATCGGCCCATCACGGCCGATGCGATACTCGATGCCCATCGCCTCGTGCTTGCGCTTGTCGACCTTCCAGAGCTTCAGCACCGGGTGCAGCTCGGCCTCGGGGTCGGCCCCCGCTGGCAAGATGATGTAGTCGTACCCGGCGTGGTCGCGTTCTTTCTGGATCATCATCGCCAGGTCGAGCCCGCCGGCTAGTTCGGTCACGCGATCGATCAGCGTGCCGTCGAGCGAGAGCCCGTCGAGCGTCCGCCGCTCCCGCCCGCAGGCGATCTGGGCCCCACCCGAGACCACCACCGGGTCGAGCTGTTCGAGCAGGTCGAGCACCGCGTGGCACTCGCTCAGCACCCGGCCCGTGCAGATCGTCACGCCCACGCCCGCCCGCCGGGCTCGCTGGATGGCCTCCACGTTCTCCCGAGAGATCGCGCCCGTGCGGCCCACCAGGGTGCCGTCCAGGTCGATGGCGATAAGGTCATAGCGCGATGGCATCCATGCATCGTTGGCGCGCCCCGGTTCATGCGGCGTGCCGACTTTGCCGATGCTGGGGCAATGCCCGATGCGAACGCCAGGCCGCCCGTGCTCATCCCCATGCCCCACGGGCTTGGCGTGAATGGCGTGGTGAGTTGGGCCCTGCGGCTGGCCGGGGCGCTGGCCGAGCGTGGCTGGACCGTGGGTCTGATGATGCACAACGAGCCCGCTGGCCACGGCTCGGCCGGGCACGGCATCCCACAAGGCGTGCGCGCGTTCGACCTGCGGCACATGCCACCCATGAGCGCGCCGGGCCGGCCCCTGTCTCCCTACGCACAGGCCTACCGCGACGCGCTTGCCGAACTCGGCTGGTCGCCCACCAACCCCGCCGTCGTGCTGCCCAATCTCGACGCCGGCACGTTCGCCGTCGCCGCCGCCCTGAGCGCCACCCAAGGCGACCACCTGCGCGTCATCGGCTGGCAGCACAGCGACATCGCCTTCGAAACGACATTGCTGACCGCATACGAGCCCATGCTCGCCGCGATGATCGGCGTGAGCGGGCACATCACCGCTACCCTGCGCGAGCGGCTGCCCTGGCGTGGCGCCGAAATCCACCACATCCCTTACGGCGTCGAGATCGACACCCAACTCTCCGACCGAGAGCCCGGGCCCATCCGCCTGCTCTACGCCGGCCGATTCGAGCACGAGCAAAAACGCATCGGCGTGCTGCTCGACCTGGCTTGGCAGTTGCACGAGCGAGGCATCGCGCACGAGTTGCGGTTCGTCGGCGATGGGCCGGCCGCAGCGGAGGTTGAGGATCGCGTCAAGAGCCTGTCCCATGCCACGCGCCACCCTCCCGCCAACCGCCAGCGCATGCGCGAGCACCTGCGCTGGGCCGACGCCACGCTTCTGGCCTCGCGCTACGAAGGCCAGAGCATCGCCATGCTCGAAGCGATGGCCGCCGGCGTGGTGCCCATCGTCACGCGCGTGCGTTCGGGAGCGTCCGAAGCCATCGAGCACGGCGTGAACGGCCTGCTCATCGACGGCGAGGAACCGGCGATCGCAGGACGATTCGCTGATACCATCGAACAGCTCGACGCCGATCACCTCGCGGCGATGCGATCGGCCACGCACGCGCGGGCAGCCGAGCGGCATGGCATCGGCGTCCATGTCGATGCCTGCGCCCGACTCTTCCAATCCGTGAGCGCCGCCGAACCCCGCTGGTGGCCCCTCGACCACCCCTGCACCTTCGGCAGCGTTGCATCCCCGAGCGGGAGCGTGCCCCCCGACGCCGCCGAACGCGCCGCCAAGGCCATCGGCGGCATCAAGGGCCCCATCGCCATCTACGGCGCCGGCCGCCACACGCTCGCGATCGCCGAAGTCCTCGCGAATGCCAACGTGGCGTGCGTCATCGACGACGACCCGAAAAACCACGGCAACACGCTGTGGGGCTGGCCGATCGTGGGCATTGAAAAACTGCCGAAAGACTCAGCGGTTCTCATCTCATCCTTCATGCACGCCCACGCCATGACGGCACGATGCGTAGCCTCTGGTCTGCGACCGATCGGGCTGTACTAGATCACCCGATCTTCCTTCCCGATCCCCAACGCCGGCCGCACGTCGACCTGCACCAGCGTCTCCCCCTGGATTTTCTTCGCGTCCTCGTCATCCACATAGTCGCTGTGGCACGCGGCCTTGCCGTCGTCCTTGGCGGCCACCTTTCCCTTCACTTTGCTGGCAAGCTTGTGGATCTCCTCGGGCTTCAGATACCCGCGCTGCTCGAGGATTCTTTGCTGCTCTTCGCTCAGCGCGTCGCTCTTGACCGGCTTGCCGCGATCGAAGCCTTCCGCTTTCCCTGAAGCAAACTCCTGGATCTCCTTGCTGATCCGCACGCTGCACCAGTCGTGGCCGCACATGGCGCAGAAGTCGGTGTCGACGTCAAGGTCCTCGTCGTGGTACGCGCGGGCCGTGTCGGTGTCGAAGGCCAGCTCGAAGTGCTTTTCCCAGTTCAGTGCGGCGCGGGCCCTGGTCAACTCGTCATCCCAATGCCGCGTGCCCGGGATGCCCAGCGCCACGTCGGCGGCGTGGGCGGCGATCTTGTACGCCACGCAACCCTCCTTCACATCGCCCTTCTTGGGCAGTCCGAGGTGCTCCTTGGGCGTCACGTAGCACAACATGCTCGCGCCGTGGTACGCCGCGTTGGTCGCGCCGATGCAACTGGTGATGTGGTCGTAGCCGGGGAACACGTCGGTCACCAGCGGCCCGAGCACATAGAACGGCGCGCCGTGGCACAGCCGCCGCTGGAGCTTCATGTTGTATTCGATCTGGTCGAGCGGCACGTGGCCCGGCCCCTCGACCATCACCTGCACACCATGCCGCCACGCACGCTCGGTCAGCTCGCCGATGGCCTCGAGCTCGGCCAACTGGGCATCATCGGTCGCGTCGGCCAGCCCGCCCGGCCGCATGCCGTCGCCGATGCTGAACGTCACGTCGTGGCGGCGCATCAGCTCGCAGATGTCGTCCCACATGGTGTACATCAGGTTGTCGCGGTTCTTCTCAAGCATCCACTTGGCCAGCAAGCTGCCGCCGCGCGACACGATGCCAATGAGCCGGTTCTTGACGTACTTGAGGTCCTTCTTGCGCACGCCCGCGTGGATGGTGAAGTAATCCACGCCCTGCCGAGCCTGGTGCTCGAGTGTTTCGAGCACGATCACTTCGTCCAGGTCGGTCAGCTTGCGACCGATGATCATGCTGTAGATCGGCACCGTGCCGATGGGGACCGTCGAGTTCCGCAGGATGGCCTCGCGGCACTCGTCCAGGTCGCCGCCGGTGGACAGGTCCATCACCGTGTCGGCGCCCCACTTCTCGGCCCACCGCAGCTTCTCGACTTCCTCGTCGGTGCCGCTGCTGACCGGGCTCGCGCCCATGTTCGCGTTCACCTTCGTCTTGCTGGCGCGGCCGATGGCCATCGGGTCGAGCTTGTACTTGAGGTGCGTCAGGTTCGCGGGGATCACCATGCGCCCCGCAGCCACCTCGTCGCGCACCTGCTCGGGCGAAAGGTGCCCCTCGCGCTCGGCCACGCGTCGCATCTGCTCGGTGATGATGCCAAGCCGCGCGCTCTCGAGCTGCGTGATGGGCTCGAAACCTTCAGGCGCAACACACCGAATGAACCGGCCAATCGCGTCCTGGTTGTGCCCCGAGCACCCGCTGTCGTGGTCGCTCGCCGCCTCGATCGTCCAGTCTTCGGGCAAAAAGTCCCACGCCGTGTACGGGCTGACCTGCGGCATGTTGGGCGTGTCGGGCGAACTGAATGTCAGGGCCCCGCCCACCTCGGCCCTGTTCGCAAAACTGCCCGGCGTGGTCACGCCGTCGTCCCCGGGGTTGCCCGCCCCGCGCGTCGGCACGGCAAAGCGAGCAGTAGGGGTGTCCGCCTGCGGGTTGGCCGCCAGGCTCTGGATACATGATTCGTTGGTATTGATGGCCGTCATGGCGCATTCCCTCCGCCGGCATGACCCGGATCAGGTGGTGCGGGTGCATCTCAGCCCCCACAAACGGTGGGGGCGCCCCGAGCGTTCAACCGAAGTCTAGTCAGCGCGCGATCTCGACCGCCCGAGTCTCCCGCAGCACCGTCACCCGAATCTCCCCGGGGAACGTCATCTCGTCGGCCACGCGCTTGGCGATCTGCGTGGCGACGTAGTGCGCCTCGTCGTCGGTCACCTTCTTCGCGTCCACCATCACGCGCACCTCGCGGCCCGCCTGCACGGCGTAGGCCTCGGTCACGCCCTTGTGGGCCAGGGCGATGTCCTGAAGGTCGTTCAGCCGCTGGATGTAGAGCTCCATCGACTCTCGCCGCGCGCCGGGCCTCGCCCCGCTGAGCGCGTCGGCGGCCATGACGATGGGCGTGTAGAAACTGGTCGCGGGGATATCGCCGTGGTGCCCGCCGATGGCGTTGAGCACCGGGTCCGACTCGCCGTACCGCTTGGCGAAGTCCATGCCGATCTTGGGGTGCCCGCCCTCCATGTCGTGGTCCATGGCCTTGCCGATGTCGTGCAGAAAGCCGCAACGACGCGCGAGCTTGCCGTTGAGCCCGAGCTGGTCGGCGATGAGTTGGCTGAACATCGCCACCTCGATGGAGTGGGCCAGCACGTTCTGCCCGTAGCTGGTGCGATAGTGCAGCTTGCCCATGGCCTCGATGACCTTGGCGTGCAGCCCGGCCACCTTGACTTCCATCTGCGCGTCCTTGCCGTGCTTGCGGATGCGCTCGTCGAACTCGCTCTTGACCTTCTCGACGGTTTCCTCGATGCGCGTGGGATGCATCCGACCGTCGGAGATCAGACGCTCGAGCGCTTCCACCGCGATGGCCTGCCGAACCTTGTCGAAGCACGACACCGTGATCACGCCGGGCGTGTCGTCCACGATGATGTCCACGCCGGTCATCTTCTCGATGGCCCGGATGTTGCGACCCTCGCGCCCGATGATGCGGCCCTTCATCTGGTCGTTGGGGATGGCCACGCTCCGCACCAAGTGCTCGGTCGCAAAGTCCCCCGCGTACCGCTGGGCGGCTTGCAGCAAGATCTCGGTCGAACGCTCCTGGGCCTTGGCCTCGGCCTCATCGGTGATCTTGCGGGCCACTGCGGCCGCCTCGTGGCGAGAGTCCTCCGCCACGCGCTCGATATACGCCTCGCGGGCCTCTTCGGCGCTCATGCGGGCCACCTCGGCCAGCGCCCGGGTCTGGCTGTCGATGAGCTTCTCGAGTTCGCCCGAACGCTTCTCGACTTCCTGGTCACGCTCGTGCAGGTCGCGATCGCGGCGGTCGGCCTGCTTCTCGCGGTCGGCCAGCCGAGACTCGCCCTTGTCCAGGGTCGATTCGCGCTTGGTCAGCTCCTTGTCTTCCTGACGTAGCCGCTTGCGCTCGGTGTCGATCTCGTACTCGGCTTCCCGCAGCCGCTGGTGGACCTGCTTCTGGGCGTCGGCCTCGGCCCGGCTCTGGATGGCGTCGGCCTCGGTGCGGGCTCGCTCGGTGATCGACTCGGCCTCGCTGCGGGCCTGCGACATCGTGCGCGCGATGAGGCGGGCGTGCGCGAACAGACCGATCCCCACACCGAGAACCAAGGCGGCGGCGATGAGCAAGATGTTCAGATATTCAGGCATCGCGGCGGCTCAAGGTGACATGCGTCCATCGCACGCCCGTGCCGACACGGTTCATCGAAACCATCACCCTACGACGCAACCACCGGCATTCCGGCGTGCGGGTATTCGTCGAGTTGGCACCGCCATCGTGATGGCAGCCGGATCATGGCGTGCGACCCAGGCCGTACGCCAAGTAAGTTCGGGTAATGTTCGAGCCGCGTCGGTCGAGCGTCAGCCGGGCGTTTCCCCCCCAGCCGAACCGAGTATAGCAGAACGTTAGCGAGATGTTTATTTTATACAGGCTCGGAAACAGCCTCGGAACGAAAACCCGTGCTCATCCGGCCTGCCGGCTCCGCTGCATTCCCGTCACCCGCTCCACATACCTGGTAATCTGTAGCACGATGAACTCCCGATGCTCGGGGTGGAGCGAGAAGTCGAACGCGAAGCCCAAGTGCAGGTTCTGCGAGCTATCCAGATGCTGGTGGACACAGCGGGCCGTGGCGACCAGGGGGGCCGGCATATCGGTCCCCAGCGCCATCCGCAGCCAGTAGTGGCCACTGGAATCGAAGCTGGGCCGGGATGCCGGCGGCACCAGCAGGCCCGCGCCGCCCCCGCCCACGTTTACCAGGTGCCCCTGATATGCCCCGGCCACCTCGGGCATCAGGGCGATGGGGAATTCCAGCCCGGGCCCACGCTGGCCCGGGCCCATCGGGCGTTCGTCCTCGAATGGGATTCGGCTGGCAACCTCGGCGGCCACGGCGGTCTGCGGATCGACCAGTCGCCACCCCTGCACCAGAGGCAGGCTGAACCCGGCCGTCGTGGCACGATAAAAGTTGCGTCGCTGGCAACGCTCCACCAGCGTGGGAGAGGCAACGTGCAGCAGCCCGCGCGCGTCGCCGGCCTTGGGCTCCACCGACATCGTGCGGAACATCCAGCGGTTCTGCCCGATCGACATCGACAGAACCAGCCGCAGCCCGGGTTCGAGCCGCATGGTCTGGCCCAGGGCCAAGGGCTGCTCGAGCACCAACCGTTCGTCGTCGATGGCCAGCAGCCGCACTCGCCAGACCAGGTTGGTGGCGCCCATGTCGGCCGCGTCGCCCAGGTCGACGCTGACCTCGAGCGAGCCGCCTCGGTCGCGGATCTGGTCCAGGCACTCGCGCCAGCGTTCCGTGCGGGATCGGTTGGTATTCATGCCTTGGGCCTCCGGGTGGGCGGCCAGCGCCGACCCTAAGACCCATATCGATCGAACTGGCCGGCTACTTCAGCCCGCGACCGGCACTGCCGGCCCCACGAGCCGCGCCCCGGCCTCGGTAATGGTATGGCGCAGGGCCTGGGCCTCCTCGGCGCTCAAGGGCCTGCCGCCGAAACGCGCTTCGTACAGCCGATCGACCACGTCCGAGAAGCCCCCACCCACGCGATCCTGTCCGCCCGGCACGTCGCGCACATGGGCCAGCAGCGGCTTCCAGCCGGGTTTGGGGTGGCCGGCCTTGTCGAGCGTGCGGAGCAGGAACTCGCCTACGTCGCGCGTGCCGCCCAGGATGCGTACCCGGGGCCCGCGTCCGCCGCCGATGCCCAGCCGGCGGAAGAACGACTGGGCCAGGATGGTCATGACCAGCACGCCGGTAAACGCCATCGCCCCGGCCAACACGGCCTGGACCACGCCCACCCAGCCCGACGAGCGCGCCCGCCCGAAGAACTCGGCGATCAATTCGAGC
>CAYGTM010000042.1:0-11246 GCA_964352795.1 uncultured Phycisphaera sp. | reverse complement strand
GCCCGCCGCGATGGTGGCCCCGCCCTGCAAGGCCTGCCACGCCGGACGCTTGGCCATGCCGGCCGTGTACCGGCTGAACATGAACCCGATCACCGCGACGGCCAGGCCAAGCGTCAGGCCCACCAGTTCGTGCGGCGGGGCCACGAAATCATCGGGCGCGGCCAATGCCCGGCCCGGCCCGATGCGCAGCGCACCGGCCAGAATGAGGGCCGCGCCAAAGATCAGCCCCACGGTCGGGATCGCCACGGTTCGGACCAGCTTCAGCCGACGCCCGGCCACGCGCAGCCCGCCTTCGGCTTCCTCGAAGACCGAACTGGTCGCCGCGTCGGTGGCCGCGAAGGCCTCGGCCTCCATCGCCTCGATGCGCTCGCGCCGGTGCTGGTCGTACAAGATCAGAAGGACGATCCAAGGCAGGATGCCCACCAACGCGAAGATGGCCCCGGTGATCGCCGTCGGCTCTCGGCCCACGATGCCGTACACCAGCAACGCCACGCCGAACACGCCTTGGAAGATCAGCCCCAGGATGCTGTGGCTGGCCGCACGCTTGTAGGTATTGAAATCACCCGACATGCAATAAGGCTCCAGACGGGGAAGGCTTTCGGGAAGCCGACTTCACGAACAGGACGTTACCAAGGCCGGCCCGAAAGGAACCAGCCACGGACCCGCCATTCTCACGCCCTCGGGCCGTGCTGTCCACGCGCCCGCCGGACGAATCACCATACTCTCGCCCGCCCCTCCCGAGGCCCGTCCATGGCCGGAAACCCGTGGACGCAATCGGCAACTACGATCGGTCGTGCCCCGTGTTCGCCATCTTGGGGCAATAAAATAGCCGGCCTGACCGACCCCCGGGGCCCTCCCGGGCGAATCATTGCCACGCTCGCCTGCCGACCAGGCCCGATACAGGCAACCGACCGCACTCGCCGGGGAGGCCCATGCTCAGCCAACTCTTCACCATCGCCCGCAACACCTTCGTCGAGAGCGTGCGCCAGCCCATCCTGCTGCTGCTGGTGCTCATCAGCGGGCTCTTGCAGGTGTTCAATACCTGGACGGCCGCCTTCAGCATGGGCCGGAGCAGCTCCGCGGAGGTGTACGGTGACAATAAACTCTTGCTGGACGTGGGTTTAGCGACGATCTTCGGCGCAGGCGTGCTCATGGCCGCCTTCCTGGCCACCGCCGTCATTTCGAGCGAGATCGAGCGCAAGACCATGCTCACCGTGGTCAGCAAGCCTATCTCACGCGCCTGGGTCGTGCTGGGCAAGTACCTGGGCGTGGCCGGGGCCATCACCGGCGCGGTGGTCATCATGCTGGCCTTCCTGTTGCTGGCCATCCGCCACGGCGTGCTCACCACTGCGGGCGACCACCTCGACATGCCGGTCATCCTGTTCAGCCTTGGGGCCGTTTTCGGGTCGCTGCTGCTGGCTGCGGCGGGCAACTTCATGTATGGCTGGTCGTTCAACCAGACCGCCGTCATCGCCTTGCTGCCGCTGATCCTGCTGGCCTACCTCGGGGTGCTGCTGGTGTCCAAGAAGTGGGAGTTCCAGCCCATCACCACGGATATGCCATTCAAGATCGTGACGGCCTGCCTGGCGATGGTGCTGGCCATCCTCGTCCTGGCGGCCGTGGCGACCGCCGCCTCCACGCGCCTGGGCCAGGTCATGACCATTGTCGTGTGCGCGGGCGTCTTCGTGGGAGGCTTGCTCTCGAACTATTTCCTTGGTCGCCAGGCCTTCAGCAACTCCATCGTGGGCGTCGTCTTCCAGGCCCAGCCAGCCGAGGAGGGCGACGACCCGTCCGCTCGCGGCAGCATCATGGCGATCACCCTCGAAGAGCCCCCCCGCGTCGAGATCGAGCCAGGAGATCCCTTCTACTACGGGCCCAACCCCAACGGCGTGGCGCTCGTGACGGGCAACTTCACGCCATTCACGGGCGACTTCACGGACATCCCCAGCCGCTTCAATCCTGGCACGCCCAGCGGCCTTCTGATCCTGGATGTCAACGGCAAGCAGATTACCGTGCAGAATATCGGACGTGACCCCATCCGCCTCCACCGCGCCCCCGAGCGTTCCGACTACATCTTTACCACGCCCACCCAGGTGGAACCGGTTTCCGCCACGCTGTGGGCCGTAGTGCCCAACATGCACTACTACTGGCTGCTGGACGCCGTCACGCAGAACCGCGACGTGCCGATGTCGCATCTTCTGAAGATCGCCGCGTACGCCGTGTTGCAGATCGCGGCCTTCCTGGCCCTGGCGGTGGCGCTGTTCGAGAGACGGGATGTAGGGTAATCCCTAAAAACCTCCGGCCACGATTTGCGTAGAATGTATCTGTCAAGACCCGACTAAACTCACAGGTCGGGCGGCGGATGTTCCCGCCACGCAGCATTTGCCGATCGAGACCACCTCCTCGGCACGAACCGTATCGGAGGCTCCATCATGTCATCACTCCTTGACGGCATCGACGTCGGCGAAGCCGATAGCAAATCTTCCAAGTCCTCCGGCGGGCCGGATCCCAAGATTATCAAGGGTGCCATCGCGGGCGCGCTGTTCCTGATCGCGGGTGTCGTGCTGGCCATGCAGTTCGACATCATCCCCAAGTTCTGGGGCAACGAAACGGTGACCAATCGCCAGGGCGAAGCGGTCCAGTACACCCCCAAGTCGGAAGAGGAGATCCGCAAGATCACCGAGAAACTCGAAGCCGACGAGGCCGAGTTCATCCGCCGCGGCGGTGTCATTGGCGGCTCCTGAATCCACCACGCACGGCTACCCGTTCAATCCTCGTCGTTCTCGGCGTCCATATCCCCGAGTTGGCGGAAGCACGCCTCGTAGCCCAAGAGCAGTGTGGCGACGGTGCCCGCGCTGTCAGCCGTGCCGAGCGCGCTTTCGGGCACGCCTGCGGGTGACCGGAACGTGAAGAGCATGGCGTCCGAGCGGAAGTGCTCGAAGGTGGGTTTTGGGCCCTCGTAGCCCAAATCGACCATCTCCTCTTCGAGCAGTTCGTCGAGTTTGTCGCCCGTGTGCATCAGGTCGGCCTCGATGGACTCGCTCTGCCAGCGATCGGCCATTTCCAGGCCCACCCACACCTTGCCACCATCCCAGCGCACCCGGTACCAGGCCTCCTCGGCCGACCCTTCGGCCCGGCAGTCCAGCCGACCATCGACGATCGCGCAACTGGCGAATACACCGGCCTTGTCGGCCCGCTGGCGGAGATTCTCAAGGAGCGTGGCGAAGGCCGGCGGGGCGGCGTTGGAGGTCGATCCGGATTGAGGCATGGCCCCTCCCAAGGCTTGGCGAGTCGTGCGGTGGTGTGGAACGAACATGGTACGCTCGACAGCCGGGAAGTCGGTCGCTATGCTCACCCCGCGCCGGGTTTCCCGGCCTCGCCCCTACAAGCCCAGGTGGCGGAACTGGCAGACGCGCTACCTTGAGGTGGTAGTCCCGGAAACGGGGTGGAGGTTCGAGTCCTCTCCTGGGCATTGCTTCGATCTTCGACCGTCCGATATCCTTATCCTTTTGCCCTCTTCGGGCCCCGGCACAACCAGACCAGCCACTCCAGATCAACCTCGACCCTCGCTTGGTCGATGGAACGGTGCAGGTCTGCGCACGCTGCGAGAACCGGAGCCGCCATGTCCACAGCCAAGACCACGCCCGCGCTCAACGACGCCACCTTCGCCACCCTTGCGAGCATCGTCGCCGACCGCTCGGGCATCGGCATCCACGCCGACCGTCGCCAGTGGCTCGAATCCCGCCTCGGCCCCCGCCTACGTGAGTTGGAACTGGATGGCTTCGACCAGTACGCGACCTTGCTCTCGACCGGCCCCTTCCAGAACGACGAGTTCCAGCAGATGCTCGACCTCATCGGCACCCACGAGGCCCGATTCTTCGACCATCGGGCCCAGCTCGAAACCTTCGAGCGTGCCGTTTTTCCCGAGTTGCTCGCCGCACGCATGGACAGCAAGCGTCTTCGCATCTGGTCGGCTGCCTGCGGCACCGGCGAAGAGCCCCACACGCTGGCGATCCTGATCCATCAGGCTTTGGGCGTGCGTCTGGCCGACTGGCATATCGAGATCCTGGGCACCGACCTGTCCGAGCGATGCATCCATGCCGCCACCAACGCCGTGTACAACGCGGACGCCCTGCGCGACACGCCCGATCACGTCAAGCATCGCTACTTCAAGCAGAATGGTCCCCGGTGGACCCTGAGCGACGATATCCGCCAGTTGGTGGACTTCGAGCCCCACAACCTGAAGGACCGCATCGGCGCCGCGCGCCACGGCACATGGGACGCCATCTTCTGTCGCAACGCGCTCAGCCACTTCGAACCCGCGATGCGCGCGCGTGCGCTCCGAACCTTCCACGACCATCTGGCCCCGGACGGCACGCTGTTCATCGGGCAATCCGAGTCCATCGAGGCCGGCGAGGCTCGCTTCACCGCTCGGCCACAGTGCGATGCCTCGGGCTATCGCAAGGCCTGAGCCTCGTTCGATTGCACACGAAATCTCATATGGCCAATCGCCACGGGCTGCGAAAGTCGCAAACGGGTTCGACCCGTCCGGACTTTGCAGGCTAGCGGAAAGACCAGGGCTCGCCCGGGGTGTAGCCCAGAAGATCGTACAACTCGGCTCGCGTTTGCATGGTGTCGAGGCTGGCTTCGACGCTGCCGTTCTCATGGAGGTCGGCCAGCATCCGTTGCACCGCGCCCATGGCGATGCGCAGGGTGGAGACGGGGAAGATCACGATGTGATACCCCAACTCGGCAAAGCGATCGCGTGGGATGATGGGGGTCTTGCCGAACTCGGTCATGTTGGCGAGCATGAACGGGGGCTTGCCGGTGCCGGCGACAGTCGCGCTTTGCATGGCCTTGGCGAAGGCCTCGAACTCGGCCTCATCTTTGAGTCCTTCGGGGAAGATCATGCTCGCGCCGGCCTTGGCATAGAGCGTGGCGCGGGCGATGGCGTCGTCCATGCCGCTTACGCCCCGTGCGTCGGTGCGCGCGCAGATGATGAAGTCGGGGTCGCTCGTGTCCCTGGCGGCGCGGGCGGCCCACTCGATCTTGCCGGCGGCCTGATCTGCGGGGATCAGGGTCTTGCCGTCGAGGTGGCCGCAGCGTTTGGGGAACACCTGGTCTTCGAGATGCAGCCCGGCCGCGCCGGCACGCTGGTACTCAATGACGGTGCGGCGGGTCATTTCTTCTTCGCCGAAGCCCGTGTCGGCGTCGGCGATCACCGGCAGGGCGGGGCCGCCCGGAGAGAGGCGAGAGCCGTCAACGACTTCTCGGACCGTGGCCGTGAAGCGGTCGAGGGTGAGCAGGCCGACATCGGGCACGCCAGCCGCGGCGCTGGTGGCGGCACCCGAGACATAGGCCGCCTCGAACCCCTGGCGGGCGACGGCCCGAGCGGTCAGGCCGTTGAAGGCCCCCGGAGCCATCACGCAGCCCTTGGCCATGGCGGCCTTGAGGCGTTGGGCGGGGGTGGCGACGATATTTTGTTCTGTTTTTGTTGTCGTTTCAGGCATTGTCAAATGATAGGAATCCGGCCTGGGGGGATTTTGCAGATTTTTCCGGCTGGAGGGATATTGGACTGAATCGTGGTTCTGGAACGGTCGATTGGCTTGGGGAGAGGTCCGAATCGACCGGAGCAAGCCATGACCAGAATCGACCAAGACAACGTGATGCGAGACGAATGCCAGGGTGCGTGCGGCGATGCGTGCGTCAGGTGCGAGCCCAAGGTGAGGGGGCTGACCCTGGCCGGCGGGTCCGACGACGTGGACATCCTGACACGCGGCCTGCTCGGGAACTTCGCGAGCTTCATCGCCACGGACGAGACCAGCGCCTCCGATCGCGCGCCTACGGGCGGTGAAAACGAGCCCGAGAACGAGGAGCGGCCCCGCGATGGGGCGCTCGACGAGGCTCTAGGCCGCGTGGAGGCCGCGATGGCGGCGCTGGTGTCGGCCGTGCCGAGTTTGGAGGAACGCCTGGCGGGCGTCGAGGCGCGCGTCGAGGAGGCCTTCGAGGTCGAGGGCGGCGTCGGCGTGGACCGCGACGCGGTGGCCACCAGCCTGAAGGACCGGCTGGCGGGCATCGAGCGTGAGTGCCAGCGGCTGGCCAGCGTGCCCATCGAGCGGATCGAGACGCGCGTGGCATCGGCCGAACGCTCGCTCGGGGCGCTCGTCGAGCGCGCCGAGGCGGCGGTACGCGAGTGCGCGAGCCAGCGCGAGGCCGCCGAGCGCGCGGCCGAGCGGTTGTCGTCGCTGGCCGAGGCGTTGGCACCGTGGATCGAGTTGCTTGATTTACGCGAGAGTGAGGGCGGGCTGCCCAAGCCCATGTCGGCGCTGCTGCGTGTGGCGGGGACGGAACTGGCACGAGAGATGGCCGGCGTGCGCGGGAGCCTCGAGCGGTTCGCGGGCGTGCTGGAGTTGCCCGAGGCCCAGCCGATGCCATGCGTCGAGGGGTTGCCCGGGGAGGGAGAGATCGTGGCACCGCAAGAGCCAAGCGAGGACAACCCGCGAAAGAACCGCAAGCCCAAGGCGGTGCGCGCGAAGGGGAGCGAGGCCGAAGCGCCGCGTCGGGGCGCTTCGGACACCCGATTGACGGCCGCCGCGCGGCTGCGCGCTCGGAGCCGCGCCGAGGGCCGCCCGCCGCGGCGGTGAAACGGCGCTAGGGTACGGGCGTTACACCGCGATCGGGGTTCGACCCCGAGGGGCGTGTGTGTGAGGGGGGCGCGATGGACCCGCTTGGCCTCGGACTGGGAACCGGCTTGACCGGCAGCGCGGAGCCCGGCCCGCACGGGTCGGACACGTCCACGGATGTACGGACCGCCGCGGGTGAGGCTTCGATTCGCGTTCGCGTCCGCCCCGAGTATCTCCCGTCGCGCAGCGATCCGAGCCAGCCGATGCATGTGTTCGGCTATCACGTCACGATCGAGTATCACGCGCCCCCGGGCGCTGCGGTGGCGCAACTGGTCAGCCGGCGTTGGCGCATTATCGACGCGCGTGGCGGCGAAGAGCATGTGCAGGGCGAGGGGGTGGTGGGTCAGCAGCCCATGCTGCGCCCTGGCGAGCGATTCGAGTATGCCAGCTACTGCCCGCTGCGCACGAGTTGGGGCACGATGGAAGGCGCGTACGGCATGGTGCTGCTCGACCAGCAGGGGCAGCCCACGGCTCGGCAAGTTGTTGAAGTCGGGCGGTTCTATCTGATCGCGAACGCTTAGGCGTTGGCCGGAGCGGCGATCCGGGCGATGGTCGCGGCGGCGCGCGCCACGTCGGCGAAGGTGTTGTACAGCGGGACGGGGGCCAGTCGCACGATGTCGGGCTCGCGGAAATCGGCGATGACGCCGTGCTCTTGCAGCGCGTCGCGGACGGCTTTCGCGCGATCACCGAACGAGATGGAGAGCTGGCAGCCGCGCTGGGCGGGATCGGTGGGCGTGATGATGCGCGCTGATGGCGCGACGCTCAGGACGGCGCGCTCGAGGAAGGCGGTGAGCTTCAGGCTCTTCTCGCGCAGGGCGGGCATGCCCACGCGGTCGAAGATGTCGAGCGAGGCGGCCAGCGGCGCCATCGAGAGGATGGGCGGGTTGGAGAGCTGCCAGCCGTCGGCGCCCTCGCGGGCCACAAATCCCGATTCCATCTTGAATCGCGTCGCGGGGTCGTTGCCCCACCAGCCGGCCAGGCGGGGCAGATCGGGGTTACTACCATGGCGCTGGTGAACAAAGCAGCCGGCGATGGCGCCCGGGCCGGAGTTCAGGTATTTGTAGCTGCACCAGACGGCGAAATCGGCGTCGCAGTCATGGAGTTGGAGGGGCGCATTGCCCGCCGCGTGGGCGCAGTCCCAGCCGACTTTTCCGCCCGCGCGGTGGCCCGCTTCGGTAATCGCGGGCATGTCGAACCACTGGCCGGTGCGGTACTGCACGCCCGAGAGCATGACGAGCGCGAGCGTGTCGCCAGCGTCTTCGATCGCGCCGATGATGTCATCGGTGCGAAGCGTTTCTTCGCCGTCGCGCGGGCGCAGGCGGATCATGGTGGTCTTTGCGTCGAGCCCGCGGTGCTGGATGTGGCTCTCGACGGCGTAGTCGTCGCTGGGGAAGAGGGCGTCTTCCACCATGATGGTCGTGCGCTCACCCTGGGGCTGGTAGAAGCTGGCCAGCATGAGGTGGAGGTTGGCCGTCAGGCCGTTCATCATGACGACCTCGCCCGGCTTGGCACCGACGAGGCGCGCGCCGCTCTCGCGGAAGCGCTCGTGGTAGCTCAGCCAGGGGTTCGTGCCGTGCAGGTGGGCGTCGACGGCGAGCGTTGCCCAATCGTCGAGTTCCTGCTCGACGGCGGCGCGGGCGCTCAGCGGCATCAACCCCAGCGAGTTGCCCGTGAAATAGGCGAGTTCCTCGCCGTTCTGATCTTTGGGAATCGCAAAGTTCGCGCGTTCGCCCTTGAGGGGGTCGGCCGCGTCGAGCGTCTTCGCTTCGTCAAGCAGGGCCTCATTCACTTGCCCGCCTCCCGAGGAAAGCTCGCCGCCCGCTCGCGCGCGGCCTGGCGCTCTTCGACCAATCCCGGGAAGGCGTCGGCGTCCATCCCCAGGAACTCCAACGCCGAGCCGCTGAGGAGCTGCCGCTTGGTCTTGTCGGTCAGGTCGTACATTGAGTCGATCATCGCGCCGGGCCTGGCCTCGCCCAGTGGGAACGGGTAGTCGCTGCCCAGCGCGACGCGGCGCTCGTCCATCATGGCGACCAAGTAGCGCAGGGCGTTGCGGCTGTAGACGGCCGAATCGACCCAGAACCGAGCGGGCTGGCCATAGTCGGCGAGGTAGCTCCACGGGTTCTTGTCGCAATCGACCGCGACGATGTCCGGGCGGCTGTTGTAGCCGTGCTCGATGCGGCCGATGGTGTAGGGGAACGAGCCGCCGCCGTGCGCGAAGCACACGCGCAGGTCGGGCAGGCGATCGAACACGCCGCCGAAGATGAGCGCGCACACGGCCCGGGCCGTCTCGGCGGGCATGCCCACCAGCCAGGGCAGCCAGTACTTGCCCATCTGGTCGCGGCCCATCATGTCCCACGGGTGCACCAGAATGCTCGCGCCCAGGTCCTGGCAGGCCGCGAACACGTCGAACAGCGCCGGCTCCCACAGGTTCCAGTCGCTGGCGCCCGGCCGCTCGATGTGGCTGCCGATCTGGATGCCGGCCATGCCCAGGTCGTTCATGCAGCGTTCGAGTTCCTTGACCGCCAGCTTCGGATCCTGCATCGGCAGCGTGCCCAGGGCGATGAAGCGGTCGGGGTGGGCGCGGCAGCGGTCGGCCAGGTCGTCGTTGAGCAGCACGGCCGCCTCGAGCGCGTGCTCGGGTTTGGCCCAGTAGTTGAACATCACCGGCACCGTCGAGACGACCTGCACCTGGACGTTGTGCAGTTCCATGTCGCGCAGCCGCGCATCGGCGTGCAGGCAGTTGGGCTTGACGTCCCTGAAGAAGTTCCCGTTGATGGACATCCGCGCCCCGCCGGCGAAGTCATTCGTTGGGTCGTTGGGGTCGTCCTCGGGAATGGGCGTGAGGTTGACCCAATCGCCGTAGCCGAACTTCTTCGAGAAGTCGGGGACTGTTGGGGGGAGCATGTGGGTGTGCAGGTCGATCTTGAACATGAGGAAGAGTGTAGGGGAAGGCATTGGGGATTGGGCAATAGGCAATGGGAAGAGGCGTGCGGGCAACGCTCCGTCCGAGCCCCGAGCGCGAGCGAGCGGGTCGTTCCTGCACGGCGACCGCCCGCACCAGGCACCGGGCATCGGGCATCGGGCATCGGGTGATCGCCCGAAGAGAGGGCCCGATCAGCCCTTCCACGCCCGCAGCGCCTCGCCCGCCGAGGTGTCCCCGTCGATCACCCCGATGGTCTTGCCGATCGACCCCGGCTCATCCAGGCACGCCGCCAGCACCGCCGCCGTGTTGGCACGGCTCGTGCGCGGCTTATCCAATCCCTTGCCATCGGGCGAGACCAGCCTGACGCCCATCGGCTCGTCGTCGTGATCGTGCAGGGCTCCGGGGCAGACGATGGTGGAGTCGAGCCCACCGCCGTCGAACGCGTCGGGCATCGTGCGCACGAAGTCGTCGGCCCGGCCCTTGGCCCGCCGCCAGTGCGGGATGGGGTCTTCGGTCGCGTCGCGGTCGGTGTTCAGGCCGCTGAGCAGCACGAAGCGCTTCGCGTTGGCGTTGAGCGCCGCCACGGCGGCGCGGATGGCCCCGAGCTGGTCGACCAGCACCGTCATGTCGTTGCCGGTCGTGCCGCCCGAGCCGGCGGCGAAGACGACCGCCTCGCAGCCCTTGAGCGTGTCGTCGATGGGGTGCAACAGGTCGCCCAGGACCGCCTCGACCCCGATCTGCTCGAAGCGCGGCCGCTGGTCGTCCTTGCGGATCATCGCCACCGGCTCGTGCCTTCCTCCGTCTTTCAACTGCTGGACCACCTTGAACCCTGTGTCCCCGTTGGCCCCGATCACGAGCGTTCGCATACAAACCTCCTTCTCTTCGAAGAAGTCCTAGGACCGCACCGCGGCCGATTCGCCCACGCGAAGAAAGTTTCATCCCCCCCGCGCGTCGCCCGGCCTCACGCCCCGGTGGGAAGCTCGCGGCCATCGCGGTGGGCCTCGCGGGACTCCACCAGCCTCATGAGGGCCCCCACGGTCGTCCCGTGCAGCACGATCGACACCAGCACGATCGCCGCGAGCACCGCCCACACCTGCTCCAGGTCGCCGAAGCGGCCGTTGTTCTGCCCGTATGAAAGATAATACATCGACCCGATGCCGCGGATGCCCGCGAAGGCGATCATCGCCCGCCCCAGCCACGGCAGCGGGAAGCCGACCATCCCGACCAGCCCGGTCAGCGGCCGCAGCAGCACGACCACGCCCGCCGCCAGCAGGGCCCCCTTCCACGTCAGCGCGTCCAGCACGCCGCTGGCCAAGAGCCCGCCGAAGCCCAGCATCATGACGAGCATGGTGATCTGCTCGATCTGGTCGACGAAGCGGTGCATCATCGAGTGGTGGCCCTGGGACAGCTCGCGCTGCCGGAGGCTGACGGCCGCGACGAAGACCGCCAGGAAGCCGTAGCCCTCGACCATCTCGGCCAGGGCGTACGAGGCCAGCACCATGCCCACGGCCACCAGCCCCTCGCGGCGGCGGGCCACGAGGTTGTGCGGCCCGTCGGGATCCGATCCTGCCTCCGCCCCGCCCTTGCCGTGGTCCTTCTCAGTGTCCCTGTCCCTCTCCCTCTCCGTCTCCGTCTCAGAA